>DRKK01000250.1 GCA_011051815.1 Sphingomonadales bacterium
GAACATTACCTGTATCGGAATTAATATCAACACATCGTCTTTAAGCGAGGATGCGGCCATGGATTACCTGAAAAAGACCGAGGATGAATTGGGTCTGCCCTGCGCCGATCCAGTACGTACGGGCGTTGGCCCCATCGTGGACAAGCTGATCAAGGATAAAATCTGATGAAAATGACCCTCACCAAAGACAGCCGCGCGCTGAAAGAACCCTTTATCATTGCCCGTGGCCCCATCACCGAAGTCGGCCTTCTTGTGGTGGAATTGGAGCAGGACGGTATTATCGGGCGCGGCGAAAGCTGCCCCCAGGAATTCCTTGGCCAATCCCTGTCCGGTGAATATGACCGCCTCACACAAGCCCAGAGCCGCATAGAGCAGGGCATCACCCGCGCGGAATTGCAGGAGCTGATGCCCGCCTGTTCAGGCCGCAACGCCCTTGATTGCGCCCTGTGGGATCTGGAAGCCAAGACCACGGGCCAGAGCGTCTGGCAGATTTCAGGGCTTGCCGAACCCGCCGCCCCGCTCGAAGGCGATATTACAGTTTGTATTGGCGACCCCGAATGGATGGAGAATAAAGCCCGCAGTTTTGCAGGATTTGACCTGTTGAAAATCAAACTTAACCGTAAGCTGGTCATGGAAAGAATGCGTGCCGTCCGCACCGGGGCCCCT
The DNA here is from genome assembly GCA_011051815.1 of Sphingomonadales bacterium. Taxonomy (GTDB): domain Bacteria; phylum Pseudomonadota; class Alphaproteobacteria; order Sphingomonadales; family Emcibacteraceae; genus Paremcibacter. The sequence goes on from DRKK01000250.1 coordinate 667, forward strand.
GATGCGGATTTCATTGTCGATGTCAATGAGGACAGGACGCTGGCAGAGCTTGAACGCTATGCGCCCCAGCTAAAGGAAATCGGCGTTAAAATGATTGAACAACCCCTGAAACGGGGACAGGACAGCGGCCTGATTGACTATCAATCGCCCCTGCCCCTGGGCGCTGATGAAAGTTGCCGGGACCGTGATGACCTTGACTTTCTGGTCGGGCGTTATGACCTGATCAATATCAAACTGGACAAGACCGGCGGCCTGACCGAGGCCCTGTTGCTGGCAGAGGCGGCACAGGCCAAAGGCTTTGGCTTGATGATGGGTTGTATGAGTGCCTCTTCCCTGTCCATGGCACCGGGTTTTGTGGTTGCCAGCCTGTGTAAATACCGTGATCTTGACGGCGCGTCCATGCTGGTCCATGACCGCACGCCTTCCTTGCGCCTTGAGGACGGGTTGATCTATCCCTATGACCGGGCCTTATGGGGCTAACTCAGACCATCCATGAGCCGCCAACGCAGACCACATTGGGCAGGTCAAGATAATCCTCGGCCAATGCGGCGTTAATGCCACCGGTGGGGCAGAATTTCAATTCCGGCAAGGGGCCGTTCAGGGATTTAAGCAACGTTCGCCCGCCCACGGCTTCCGCCGGAAATAATTTCAGGTAGCGATAGCCCTTTGCCTGTAAGGCCATGGCCTCGCTGGCGGTGCTGACACCGGGGAGCAAGGGCAGGGGTATCTGCTCTGCGGCGGTGATCAGGGCATCTGTGGCCCCGGGGCTAACCGCGAAGGCCGCTCCGGCCTCATGGGCGGCGATCAGGTGAGCCGCTTCCGTCACCGTACCAACGCCGGTAATGGCGTCCGGGACATGGGCGATAATTTCCCGCACCGCGTCCAGCGCGCAATCGGTGCGCAGCGTAACCTCAAGCACTCTGTACCCCTCATCCACAAGGCGGCGGGCCATAGGCACCGCATCGGCCAGAGATTTAATTACCATCACCGGGATAATGCGGGTGCCGTCAAGCAGGGATTCGAACTTCAGATTTTGGTGGCTCATAATATGTCTCTTGTCTTAATAAAATTTACCCTGCGTCCGGGCGGCGGCCCCGACCAGCGCAGGTTGTTTTTCCATGATTTGTACTGTGGGGATCGTCTTCACATAATGAAGCCGTCCCTTGTCCTCAAACCGGGTGCGGAACTGGCTGCCCAGAAAGAAATCCTGAATTTTGGGTAATATACCCCCCGCCAGATAACCCCCGCCAGTGGCATTGAAGGTCACAGCCATATCGCCGGCGAACGTACCAAGGATGCTGCAAAATATATCTACCACCTGCCCGCAATGGCTGTCCGGGTCACAGAGCGCCCGGCGGGTAATTTCGGAAGGAGTCAGTTTTTCCACCTCCTCCCCGCGCAAGGCAGCCAAGGCCTGATGCAAAGTGCTGAACCCCTGCCCCGAGATGACCCGTTCCACGGATACTCTGGGGTATTTATATTTAACGGTTCGCAAAATCTGGCGCTCCAGATCGTCTGCCGGGGCGAAACCCACATGGCCGCCCTCACTGGTCAGAACTTTCCAGCCATCGCCAATGGGCGTAATGGCCGCCACCCCGATGCCGGTACCGGGGCCAATCACCAGTTTTGTCCCGCCCGCCTGCATATCCGCCGACACCTGCCCGATATTAAGCAGATTATCCGCGTCAAGATAAGGCAAGGCCGAAGCAATGGCCTCAAAATCATTCAGCAGGATAACCTGGATCATACCAAGTTCCGCCGTCAGGCTCTCACGGCTAAAAGCCCAGGGACAGTTGGTCATCCGGATATAATCGCCAACCACAGGCCCGGCGATGGCGATGGAAGCCAGCGTAGGACGCGGCCCCGTTGTTTGCCCAAGGTAAGCCAAGGCCGCCGCTTGAAGGCTGTCATAATCACTGGTGGCCAGAATTTGCACCTGCTCAAGACTGATATGATCCCCCGTGCGGGCGATGGCAAAGCGGGCATTGGTGCCGCCAATATCGGCCACCAATATGGGGGCATTCATCGTCATGCCGCGCCCTCCCAGCTGAATATGCTGGCCCCGGTTTCGGCGGAGCCCACAACGGCGCGGAACGCCCCGAACAGCTCGCGCCCCATACCAATATTATTGGCCGCAAGATCAGCCATGGCTGGGATGCGTTTGTTCAATTCATCCTCCGGTACATGCAGAGTCAGCTTCCCGGACATGGCGTCAAGCTCTATAACATCGCCGTCCCGCACAAGGCCAATCGGCCCACCTTCCAGAGCTTCCGGCGTCAAATGAATGGCGGAGGGGACCTTGCCCGAGGCCCCTGACATACGGCCATCGGTAATCAAGGCCACCTGAAACCCCCGGTCCTGAAGCACGCCCAGCGAAGGGGTCAATTTATGTAATTCGGGCATGCCATTGGCCTTTGGCCCCTGAAAGCGGACCACCGCAACAAAATCCTTGTCCAATTCGCCCCGCCCGTAAGCAGCCAGCATGTCATCCTGAGAAGAAAACACCACCGCCGGGGCCATGACCTTACGGTGTTTTTCCTTAACTGCCGAGGTTTTAATGACCGCCC
>DRKK01000251.1 GCA_011051815.1 Sphingomonadales bacterium
CAGGTCAGCTTTGAGGATATGGCCTCGGGGCAGATGGAATTGCTCCGCAAGATAAACGCCAATGTACGGGCCACCAGCATCAACGGCCCATTCGATGTTGAGGGCAGCGCAAAATACAAGAATCTTGAGGCGGCCATAAAGGTTACTCTCGGCAAAAACAGGCCGGGCAAGAAAATTCCCCTGACCCTGACTATGGCCCTGCTGGATGATCAGGTAAAGGTCAATGCCATTGGCGGTGTGATTTTAAGCGGGGAGGATAGTTACTATGCGGGTAAGCTGAATATGCAGGCCAGCGATGCCGGTGATCTTTTCACGCTTTTGGACCGTTTTAACGGCCATAAACCCGCTAAAGCCACCAGAGAAGCGATTAAAGTCGGGCAGGATTTTGCCGTTGATACCGCCGTTGAGCTGACATCCGGCAAGGCGGTTATCAAGGATTTGAATATTCGTCTGGGCAAAAGCCGGGGCCAGGGTGGTGCGGAAATATCCCTTGGGAAGAAGGTGAATATTGTGGCCGACCTGTCGGTGAATAAATTGGATATTGATCCTCTGCTTTCTGCGTTGCCAGAAGCAACGCAGAAGGATACCGACAGTCCGGCCCTGTCCGGTGATCTGTTGAAGCGCCTGTCCGGGCGGGTGGATATGAAGCTCGGCGCCTTGAAATATAACGGCAAGATTGCCAATCAGATCGTGGTCAAGCTCCGGGCCAAGGATGGGGTGATTGATATTGCCAATATACAGGCTCGTATGCCCGGTGGCTCTGCCCTGACGTTCAAAGGTCAAATATCACAGGAAGACACGCCTGTTCTGACCGGTGATATGTCCCTGAGCGCCAGCAATCTCAGGGGGTTGCTCAGCTGGCTCAAAATGGATGTGAAGGATGTACCAAACGGACAGCTGGCACAGTTTTCCTATAAAAGCCGCCTGAAAATATCAGAGGATATGTTACAGCTTTATGCCATGGACGGCACCTTGGATGCCCTTGGGTTCAAGGGGGGCATTTCCTATGCTTTTGCCAGCAGGCCGTCTTACGGCATCAGTCTGGCCTTAAGAAATCTGAATATTGATTCCTATCGGACAAAGAAAGACCCGTCGTCGGATCAGAAGGTTGATCTGAAAAAATCGCTGGCGGTTCTGGATGAATTTGATGTTGATTATAAAATCAACCTGTCCAATGTGACCGTGGGCGGGGTTAAAATCCGTTCCGGCAAGCTGGAGGGGCTGTTGCTGGGTGGTAATCTTGAGGCAAAGACCATTCAACTGAGTGATGCGGCTGGGGTTAATCTTGACCTTTCCGGAAAGGGCGGGAATTTCAGCGTCAAACCGAAAATTACCCTGAACATTTCTGCCGATGCGAAATCATTGTCAAGGTTGCAAAGATCCTTGAAACTTGATGACCAGTTCGATCTGCGCAAGCTGGGCAAGACCCGGCTCACCGGGACCATCACCACAAGTCATGAACGGATGGATATGGATCTGAAATCCACCATCGGGGTTAATAAATTTGATGTGAAGGGGACTATTCGCAGTGCAACCCTGAAACAATTTCCAGAGATCGGCAGTGCTGACCTTGAAATTGATGGCCGTTCCACCAGCCTGGCGCTTTTGATTGATCAGCTTGACCTGCCCATGACCCGGCCCCGGGCCAAGGATGATCGGCCTGTGCGGCTGAAAGGCCGGATCAAGGCCAGTTCGGATTTGGTTGATATTGACGGTATTATCAAAATTGCTGCCGGGGAAATTTTGGTCAAGGGCCGCAACCGGGGCAAGGGCAAGGCGGCGACGCTGGATATGTCCCTTGATTTCAAGGCCCCGGAAACCCGTGAGTTTATCCGGGGACTGGGGCTGGATTTCCAGCCCTCGGCCCGCAAGCTCGGTGTCATTGCCCTTAAAATGAAGATCACGGGCAGCGGCGATCATTACACGCTCAGCAATATTGTTGGCGATGTGGGACCGGTAAAGCTCAGCGGCAATGGCAAGCTGAATATGGCAGCGAAAAAACCTTATTTTGATTTCAACCTGAAAGCCGGAGATATTCCACTTCATAGTTTTCTGAAAGAAAATACCCTGAAGACCTCCAAAGAAAAACAGAAAGTCTATGGTCAATGGACACGGCAGGCCATGGACCTGTCCCTGATGTCCGCCTATGATGGCCGGGCGCAGGTCTCCGCCGCCAGTCTGCGTTATAATGATTATATCTTTGACAATCCGACCTTTGAGGCAGTGTTGAAGGATGGTGTCCTGTCTGTGAATGACTTTACCGGGCGGCTGTTCGGTGGTGACGTGGCCTTGGCGGGAAGTTTTGGCGGCGCGGGCAAGGCCCGGATGCTGCTGAATATGACCCTGAAGAAGGCGTCGCTGGCGCAGGCAGTAAAATCCTCTGCGGGGATCAGCCCGGTTACGGGTTTCTTTGACATGACGGGTAAATTCACCGGGATGGGTAAAAGCCAATATGACATTATTTCCTCCCTGAGCGGGGACGGAAAAATCACTGCCAGTCCCGGCCTGATCAGCGGTGTTGATATTCCGGCCTTGAGCGCAAGGCTGTCAGATATGGATAATAATAATGCCTTCCTGAAATTGTTGGGCACCACCCTGTCCGGCGGCGAGACGCCCTATAAGGGGGGGATGAGCAACATCACGGTCAAGGACGGCAAGGTACAATTCAGCCCCTTTGACATTGAATTGGACGGGGCGAAGTCCAAGGTCAAGATGGCGATTGATTTGGTGAAATGGACCATCAAGTCCGATGGTCGCCTGTCCCTTGTGGATCACCCCAATGCGCCGCCCATCGGGGTCAGCATCACCGGTGATGTGAGCAACCCGCATGTGGTTTACAAGACGGACCGGTTGAAAAAATATGTCGGGGCCAAGATCGCTTCAAACCTGTTGCAAAAGCTGGTTGGGGGTGAGGGCGGCCTTGAGGGTATCTTCGGCGAAAAACCAAAACAGGCGGCTCCCGCGACGACAACGCCGGAAACCACAGACCCGGCCACCTTGAAAAGCGGGGAGGGTACAAAGCCGCAAGTCACGCCAAAGGACAAGCCAAAACCGGCAGAGGAATTTGGTAAACGGCTGTTGCAAAAGCTGTTCGAAAAGAAGCCTGAAAAGGAAGAACCTAAGCCGTAAGGCTGTTCTTCAGGACAAAGACCCGGATTGCACTGCTCAGGTTGCCCTCTCTTGTGCTGTCAATATCAGCCACCAGTTTGCTGAGGCTGATATTTTGGGCGGCGGCGATGTCTTTCAACTGATTCCAGAAAATATTTTCCAGCGTAACACTGGTCTGATGCCCGGCAATGACGATGGAATGTTTTTTTAAGGTTGTGTCATTTATGGCCATGGGACGGCGGCTTATAAATTCTGGAAGAAATCATTGCCCTTGTCATCGATCACGACGAAGGCAGGGAAATCTTTCACATCAATTTTCCAAACTGCTTCCATACCGAAATCCTCAAAGTCCAGAACTTCAACCTTGGTGATATTGTCTAAAGCCAATATGGCCGCCGGACCACCGATGGAGCCCAGATAAAAGCCGCCGTGCTGATGACAGGAACTGGTGACCTGTTTGCTGCGGTTGCCCTTGGCGAGCATGACCATGCTGCCGCCGCGTGCTTGAAAATATTCTACGTAGCTGTCCATACGTCCGGCGGTTGTCGGGCCAAAGGAGCCGGAGGCATAACCTTCAGGAGTCTTGGCCGGGCCGGCGTAATAGACGATATGGTCCTTCATATAGGCGGGCATGGGTTCCCCGGCTTCCAGTTTTTTCAAAATCGCCGCATGGGCCAGATCGCGGGCGACAATGATGGTGCCAGTCAGGGACAGGCGGGTCTTGATGGGGTATTTTCCAAGCTCGGCCCGCAATTTATCCATGGGCTGGTTCAGGTCAATCTTGACCACCGTATCATGGAGGTCATTCGCTGAAATTTCGGGCAGATATTTGGCCGGATTTGTTTCAAGGGCCTCAATAAAAATACCTTCCGGGGTGATTTTGGCCTTGGCCTGCCGGTCGGCGGAGCAGGAAACCCCAAAGCCGATTGGCACAGAGGCGCCATGGCGGGGCAGGCGGATGACCCGCACATCATGGCAGAAATATTTGCCGCCAAACTGGGCGCCAATGCCGAAATTCTGGGTCATCTTGTGGATTTTTGTCTCTAATTCCGGCACCCGTATGGCATGGCCATATGTGTTGCCCTCTGTGGGCAGGCTGTCCAGATAGCGCGCACTGG
>DRKK01000252.1 GCA_011051815.1 Sphingomonadales bacterium
AACTGGGCAAAATAGCCCAGCCAATCCGCGCATCCTTGACCGGGAGCAATGTTTCCCCCGGAATTTTTGATATTTTAGTCTGGTTAGGAAAAGATGAAAGTCTTGCCAGAATAAGGGATGTCGCAAAAAAATTAACCTGAGAGACGTTACGGTAATTCGTAAAGTCTTAACATTGCCTATGTAATATATTTGGCATTGTTGTACTACAACACCAGATTTTGAAAGGATGTGGATATATGATAAAGAACGTATTTGACAAGACATTATTAAATGAGACGGCAACCTTAACCATTGGGGGTAAAACTCTGGAATTGCCGATCTATTCCGGGTCTGTCGGACCAGATGTTATCGATATTCGCAAGCTTTACGCCGACACAGGCATGTTCACCTATGATCCGGGCTTCACCTCCACCGCGAGCTGTGAATCCAGCATCACCTATATTGACGGTGACAAGGGTATTTTGCTCTATCGGGGCTACCCCATTGATCAACTGGCGGAAAAGAGCGACTTTATGGAAGTCGCTTATCTATTGCTGAACGGCGAGCTACCCGACAAAGACACCAAAGACGATTTTGTCAATACGATCACCTATCATACCATGGTCCATGACCAGATGAATTCCCTGTTCAAAGGCTTTCGCCGGGATGCCCATCCCATGGCCATTATGGTTGGCGTATTGGGGGCCATGTCAGCCTTCTATCATGACAGTCTGGATATTCATGATCCTGTGCAACGGAAAATCGCGTCGCACCGTCTGATTGCCAAGATCCCGACCATTGCCTCCATGGCCTATAAATATTCCGTGGGGCAGCCTTTTGTCTATCCACGTAATAACATGAGCTATGCGGAAAACTTCCTGCATATGACCTTTGGTGTTCCCCAATGCGAGGAATATGAGGTCAGCCCGGTTCTGGCCAGTGCCATGGATAAAATCTTTATCCTCCATGCGGACCATGAACAGAATGCCTCCACCTCAACGGTTCGCCTAGCCGGATCATCCGGGGCCAACCCTTTTGCCTGTATCGCGGCGGGCATTGCCTCCCTCTGGGGACCGGCCCACGGCGGCGCCAATGAGGCCTGCCTGAATATGTTACAGGAAATCGGCACCGTTGACCGTATTCCGGAATATGTAGAAAAGGCCAAGGACAAGAACGATCCCTTCCGCCTGATGGGCTTTGGCCACCGGGTCTATAAAAACTTTGACCCACGGGCAAAGGTTCTGGCCAAATCCGCCAAAGAAGTTCTGGATGAGTTAGGTGTTAATGACCCTATGCTGGATGTGGCCCGCGAGCTGGAGCGGATTGCGTTGGAAGATGAGTATTTCAAGGAAAAGAAACTCTACCCCAATGTGGACTTCTATTCCGGTATCATCTTGAAAGCCATGGGTTTCCCCACTGGCATGTTCACGGTCCTGTTTGCGCTGGCCAGAACAACCGGCTGGGTCTCACAATGGGGTGAAATGATCGAAGATCCCACCCAGAAAATTGGCCGCCCACGTCAGCTGTTCACCGGTGATACAATGCGGGATTATGTGGATCTTGAAAACAGATAAAACGCACAATCAGAAAAACAAAAAGCCCGGAGAAAATTCTTCGGGCTTTTTTTGTTAACGTTCTATAAATTCGATCATATAGCCGTCCGGGTCACGAACAAAGGCGATCACCGTCTTGCCGCCCTTCATTGGGCCCGGTTTTCGCGGAACCTCTATGCCTTTTTGCTCAAGCTCTGCACAGATAGTATAAATATCCGTGACCCCGATGGCCAGATGACCAAAGGCCTCCCCCATGGGATAAGGCTCGGTACGGTCCCAGTTATGGGTCAGTTCAATGACGGTATGGTCACTTTCATCGCCGTAGCCTAAAAATGCGAGCGTAAAACGGCCTTCAGAAAAATCTTTTTTCCGGAGCAGATCAAGCCCCAAATGCTGACAATAAAATTCAATGGATTTATTCAGGTCAAGAACCCGGATCATCACATGCAAAAAGCGATTGCCGCCCGCCATGCTGATCAGGCCTGCTTGTCAGCGATCATGGCGGTAAAGGTCGCCTCGGCCACCAATTCACCGGCAACCTTGCCTTCGCCCTTGAAACGCCATACCGGACCCCGGTGGCGTTCCTTGGTAATATGCAGTTCCAGCCTGTCGCCCGGCACAACGGTTTTGCGGAATTTCGCCCCGTCAATGGACATGAAGTAGGCCAGCTTTTCACTGGCCTCACCTTCCATACTCAACATAACCAATGTGGCCGCGGCCTGAGCCATAGCCTCAACGATCAAAACGCCGGGCATTACCGGCTTGCCCGGGAAATGCCCCTGAAAGAAAGGCTCATTCATGGTCACACATTTTATGCCAACCGCTGATGTACCGGGTGTAATATCCGTCAACTGATCTATCAACAGCATCGGGTATCTGTGAGGGATCAATTCCATGATCCGCTCAACACCGATAGTTTCCGCTTCGTTGCGACATTCTTCTGACATAGCGAACTTTCTACCCCTTAAAAGGGCTTATTTGGCAGCAGGCGTAGCATTAGCCGCCGGAAGCTCTACCTTGATTGAAGGTAAAACCTGATCCAGGGCTTCAATAACCTTTGTCGTCACATCAAGGCCGGGGCCTTTTTCGATGACCAGGCTGACATCCATAATCATGGTGGCCTTATGCTCTTTCAGGATTTTCTGCAGGATAGGCTTCAATGCCCGTTGCAGTTCGTTCTGAGCATTACCAAGAGCCGTTTCAAGCTGACGGTTTTTGATCTGAACTTCCCGCTGTACAGTCAAAACTTTGTTTTGGAAGTCTTTGACCTTGGCATCATAGGATTCTTTCGGCAGGATTGACCGTTGGGACTTAAGGGTCGCTTCTTCCTCTTTCAGGGTTTTTTCCTGATCAGCAATTTCCGCCTGAAATTTTGTCCGGATCTTGTCAAGCTGGCTTTGAATATCCTTCCCCGCCGCAGAGTTAAATCGGACCATACGGCTGTCAATCACAGCAATAACCGCCGTAGGCAGAGCCTCTGCTGCAAGCGTTGTACCAATGGTGGTGAATGTGGATACAGCGGATACAATGGCCGCCATAACAGTAATTTTGAGTATCTTGTTCATTTTAAAATCTAGTTCCGATGTTAAATTGGAAAAATTCCGTTTTGTCGAATTTGTCAGACAGAATTGCCTTGGCAAAATCGACCCTAAATGGGCCAAATGGTGATGTCCAGGTAAAACCAACACCTGCTGACACCCTTGGTTTTGGTGTATCCCCCACAATCGTATGCGTAAATCCAGTTGCAGGATTAAACAACTGGTTAGGCAAGTCAACCGTAAAAAGCGCGCCGGCATCAACAAACATGCTGGCTTCAATCCCAAGCTCCCGCGCGCCGGAGCCAAGCGGGATAAATATTTCCGCAGAGGCCTTATAAAAAACATTGCCGCCAAGCGCATCCGTAGTCAGATTATCACGCGGACCAATACCGGCCTGTTGAAAACCGCGCATGCGGGGGTTGCCCAGGAAGAAACGGTCAT
>DRKK01000253.1 GCA_011051815.1 Sphingomonadales bacterium
ATTGACTTTTTAAACATTCAGGCGTAAAGCTCAAAATTATGAAACGAACAGCCTCTTTACGAATGCGAATGTATCGAATTATGACCCCGGTTCTTTAGTCAAGGGCCGGATATAGATTGCCTGTGCAATTTTCCGTTTGATACATCGTAATAGTTTAAAGAGGAGCGCGTGACATGTCCACGCCTGTTGAGACCCCCAAAGATACCGTTCATTTTGCCATCACCGCCGATGCCCATCCGGCAGCGCTTTCCCGAATAGTGGAGCTATTCACCCTGCGCAATATCATCCCTGACCTGATCAAGGCCTGTTGCTATAAATCCCCCGCCTTTCCCGACGAAATCCTGAGCGTTGATATTCATGTCTATGGTCTGAATAACAGGGAGCAGGATATTATCCGGCGCAATATGACGGCACAGATTTTGGTCCATTCCGTCCGGCAGGAAAATTTATATCAAAAATGCCCAGCCAAACTTGCGTCCTGAACCGGCGCTCCCTATATTCAAGGCTGTAAGATAACGGAATAAATTTATGAATATTAAAGACGGCTTTGTTGGTGCCATTGGCCAGACACCCCTGATCAAGCTGGAACGGGCCTCCCGGGATACGGGATGCACCATTCTGGGCAAGGCGGAGTTCCTGAACCCCGGCGGATCGGTTAAGGACCGGGCGGCACTTTTTATCATCCGTGATGCGGAACGGCGCGGCCTGCTCAAACCCGGCGGCACCATTGTGGAAGGCACCGCTGGCAACACGGGCATCGGCCTTGGGCTGGTGGCCAATGCCTTGGATTATAAAACCGTCATCGTCATGCCGGAAACCCAATCACAAGAGAAAAAGGACATGCTGCGCCTGTGCGGTTGTGACCTGCGACTGGTGCCGGCAAAGCCCTATCGTGATCCGGGCAATTACGTGCGCTATTCAGAACAGCTTGCTCGTGAACTGGGCGCACTATGGGCCAATCAGTTTGACAATATCGCCAACCGTCAGGCCCATGTGGAAGGCACCGGACCCGAAATCTGGGACCAGACAGACGGTAAAATTGATGCCTTTACCTGTGCGGTAGGCACCGGCGGATCGCTGGGCGGCATATCGCTGGCCCTGAAAGAGCGCAACAAGGATGTGAAAATTGTCCTTGCCGATCCCATGGGGTCGGCGCTCTATAACTATTACAAACACGGCGAGCTAAAGGCCGAAGGCGGCTCCATCACCGAAGGTATTGGACAGGGGCGGATCACCAAGAATCTTCAGGATGTGATCATTGATGACGCTGTCCAGATTCCTGATGATGAGGCCCTGACCGTGATTTTCGACCTGTTGAAACATGAAGGATTATGCCTTGGCGGGTCAAGCGGCATCAATGTGGCCGCCGCCATCCGGCTGGCCAAGGAGATGGGGCCGGGTCATACTATCGTCACTCTGCTCTGTGATTATGGCACCCGTTATATGAGCAAGATATTCAACCGTGAATTTTTGGATGAACGGGGGCTACCCTATCCCGACTGGTTGTAATATAGTATAGCTGTCGTCAACAGAAGGAACCGTAACATGCCCGATACCACCCCCGCTCTTGTATCCACCGAATGGCTGCATACCCATCTTTCCGCGCCGGATATCAGGATCGTAGACGCCACATGGCATATGCCCGCCAGCCCTCGCGATGCCCGGACCGAATATGGCGAGGCCCATATACCGGGCGCAATTTTCTTTGACATAAATGAAATATGCGATCTGGAGAACCCCCTGCCCCATATGTTGCCAAGTGCGGAGAAAATGTCGAGCCGCATGCGCAAGCTGGGCATTGGCGACGGCAACAGGGTGATTGTCTATGACAACAGCGACGTGCGCAGTGCCGCCCGGGTCTGGTTCATGCTAAAGGCCTTTGGCCTGTGGGATGTGGCGATCCTTGACGGCGGGTTTCAGAAATGGAAAGCCGAACGGCGGGCCATCGAAGACATCCCCCCCATCCCCCGCATGCGCCATTTCACCGCCCGCTTCAACACCACCATGGTCCGCGACCTTGACCATATGCTGGAAAATCTGGAAGCAGGCCGGGAACAAGTGGCCGATGCCCGCGCACCGGGCCGCTTTAGCGGGGCCGAGCCGGAACCCCGGGCCGATATGAAATGCGGCGCCATTCCGGGGAGCTGTAACGTATTCTTTCGCAATCTGCTCAATGAAGACGGCACCTTCAAATCCCCGGAGGACATTCGCGCCTGCTTTGAAGCCGCCGGACTGGACCTGAAAAAACCCATCGTCACCAGCTGTGGCTCCGGCATTACCGCCTCGGTCCTGATGCTGGGCCTGCATCTGATCGGCCATCGGGAAAATGCCCTCTATGACGGTTCTTGGAGCGAATGGGGCAGCCATCCCGACACCCCGGTGGAAACGGCCTGATATGAAAGAAGATACCATCCTCGCCGCCACGGGCCGCGACAAGAAATATACCCACGGGGCCATCAATACGCCGGTTTACCATGCCTCGACCCTGACGTTCGATACCATCCGGGATATGAAACAGGCCAACGCCAACCGCAACAAGGGCGGGCTGACCTATGGTCGGCGCGGCAACCCCACCACATTTGCCTTGGAACAGGCGCTCTGTGATCTGGAAGGGGCCGATGGCTGTTACCTCTATCCGTCCGGACTTGCGGCCATCAGCGGGGCCATATTGTCCTTTGCCAAGGCCGGGGATCATATCCTCATGGCCGACGGGGTTTATGAACCAACCCGTGGCCTGAGCCAGAGATTGCTTGGCCGCCTTGGCATCGAAACCACATTTTACGACCCCATGATCGGGGCGGATATTGCCGACCTGATACAGGATAATACCCGGATTATTTTCGTCGAATCCCCCTGCTCCGTCACTATGGAAATTCAGGATATTCCGGCCATCGCCAAGGCGGCTCATGCATGCGGGGTGCTGGTGATGATGGATAATACCTGGGGGACGCCGCTTCATTTCAAAGCCTTTGAGCACGGGGTTGACCTGTCCATTCATGCGGCGACCAAATATATGGTGGGCCATTCGGACGCCATGGTCGGTGCGGTCACCGCCCGGGCGGCCCATATGGAACAGCTTTTCAATATGTCCTATCAAATGGGATATTGCCTGTCACCCGATGATGCCTTCCTAACCCTGCGGGGGCTTCGGACCCTGAAAGTGCGCCTGAAACAACATGAGAAAAATGCGCTCATCATCGCCAAATGGCTCGAACAACGGCCAGAGGTCGATCACGTCCGCCATCCGGCCTTTGAAAGCTGTCCCGGACATAAGATATGGAAACGGGATTTCACCGGCGCCAATGGTTTATTTTCCTTCGTCCTCAAAGAAGGTGATGAGGCCGCCACCACCGCCCTGATGGAGGGCATGGACCATTTCAAGATGGGCTATAGCTGGGGCGGGTACGAAAGCCTGATCCTGACCTATTACGGTATTAAAAATTACCGCACTGCCAGCGGCTGGACCGCCAAAGGCCCCCTGATCCGCCTGCACATCGGCCTGGAAGACCCCGAAGACCTGATCGCCGACTTAGAGCAGGGTTTCGCGCGGTTTAAGGCGGCGCTTTTAAAATAATTTTAGTTTCTAGCTTAAACCCTGAAGCCCTTGGGTAAGACACGGCCAAGGAGGAAGAGTAGCAGGGCCGACAGGACGATGGCAGGGCCGGCGGGGACGTCCCACTGGCTGGACAGGAGGATCCCCATCACCACCGACAGGCTGCCGATAATCATGGAGCCCACGGCCATCTGTACCGGGGAGCGGGCCATGGTGCGAGCCGCCGCCGCCGGGATGATCATCAAGGAGGTGATAAGGAGCGCGCCAATGACCTTCATCGCAAAGGCCACCAACAGGGCAATCAACAGCATATAGATCACCTTAATTTTAAGTATATTAACCCCCTCAACCCGGGCCAGATCCTCATGGACCGTGATCGATAACAGAGGCTTCCAGATATAGATCAGCCCCCCAAGGGTGCCCATGGTCATCAAGGCAATGCCCGTAAGTTCCGGGGTATCTATGGCCAGAATATCCCCAATCAGCAGGAACATCATATCCTGCCGCAGGTTATCCTGAAGGGCGATGATGATCAGGCCGATGGACAGGGCGCTATGGGCCAATATCCCAAGTAGGGTATCAGTGGAAAATTTACCGCCCCGCTCCAAAAACAGCAATATCCATGATATGGCCGCACAGGTGATCACAATCACCCACGGACTTGTGGTGCCAAGGGCCAGCCCGAGGCCAACCCCCAGCAAGGCCGAATGGGAAATGGTATCGCCGAAATAGGCCATCCGCCGCCAGACCAGAAAACAGCCCAGCGGCCCGGCGGCCATGGCCACCAACACCCCGGCCAATAGGGCACTTAAAATAAAGTCATCAATCATGGTCACAGCCCTCCCCGTGATCCCCGCTGACCACATTGCCCGCGCTGTCATGATGATGATCGTGATGATGGGTATAAAGGGCGATGGCATCGGCCCGCTTGCCCAACAGGGCCTGATATTCCGGATGGTCCTGAATATTCTCCGGCGCGCCACTACAACAGATATGACGGTTGAGACAGATCACCCGGTCGGTGCCCGCCATGACCATATGCAGGTCGTGGGAAATCATCAAGACCCCGCAATTTTTATGCCTGTGCACCCGGCTGATAAGGCGATAAAGCTCCTCCTGCCCGGTGATGTCCACCCCCTGTACCGGCTCATCCAGAACGATCAGATCCGGATCGCCCAGCAAGGCCCGCGCCATCAGCACCCGCTGCATTTCGCCGCCGGATACCTGTTGCACCGGACAGGTCGCCACATGGGCTATACGGACAAGTTCCATAACTTCTGTCACTTGCGCATCGGTGGTGCCGGGCCTGAGCTTCAGGAAACTCTGAACGGTCAGAGGCAGATTATCCTCTATGCTGATTTTCTGGGGCATATAGCCAATGGAAATGCCCTTCGCGCGCCGCACCTGCCCCCGGTCAGGGGTCAGCAGGCCGAGGGCAATTTTCATAATTGTGCTTTTGCCCGCCCCGTTCGGCCCGATCAGGGTAACGATCTCACCCCGGCCTACGGTAAAGCTGACCTCCTCCAACACCGCGCGGCCGGAAAAGGCCAGACAAACCCGGTCCAGTTCGATCAGACTTTCTGTCATCGGCTTTGACAATCCGCGCATTGGCCCATGATCTCCAGCATGCTGTTTTCACATGTATAGCCCTGCGCCTCGGCGGCGGCGGCGATTTGTCCTGCCAGTTTTTTATCGCCGATCTCATTCACGGTGCGGCAATCCCGGCAAATAAGGAAATGGCCCTGATGCTGGCTTTCCGGGTCCGGGCAGCCAACAAAGGCATTAAGAGATTCAAGGCGGTGAACAAAACCCTCCTCTATGAGGAAATCCAGCGCCCGGTAAACGGTGGGCGGGGCGACCCGTTTCTTGCCCGTCTTGCTCAACATATCCAGCAACTCATAAGCGGTGACCGGGTTATGACCGCCCCAGACCAGTTCCAGAACCTGTCGGCGCAGCGGCGTAAAGCGGGTATCGCGGGCGGCGCAAATCTCCCCCGCCAGATCCAGCGCGTCCTCGATACATTTATTGTGATTATGTTGATGTGCAGACATTAGTGCTTTTTCTTGCATCCCATATGTTATAACTTACGCCAATAGTGGCCTTATCTTACCAGAAAAACAAGTGAGAAAAACATGACCAGCCCCATATTTACCCCGATCCCGGAAGATGTGATCGCCAAGGCCATCGCGGAAATGCGCTTTTCCGATCAGGGGTTGATCGCCGCCATTGCCCAGCAGCGGGACAGCGGC
>DRKK01000254.1 GCA_011051815.1 Sphingomonadales bacterium
CATACTTGTAAGATTACCTAATCGTTACCATATATCGATTAGGAACTGTTCATACAGAAATTTCAATAATCAGATAAGAACGGGTCATTCAGGGCGTTAACCTATTAGAGGAGACGGCAAATGGCGAATTTAGTGTATCTTGTTGGTGTTGATGGAAGTGAATGGAGTGACCGGGCGGCAGAGCGTGCAATTGCGCTGGCCCAAAAGACGGGGGCTGAGGTTCATTTTATCACAGCGGTCCAATGGTCAAAATATCAACCCCTGTATGTAGCAGATTTTTCCCCACCGCCGCAGGATACGTCCGAACAGGAAAAATGGGAACGTAAAGAAGTTCTTGAGCCATTAGAAGAACGCTATGGGGAGTCAGGCGTGCCGATCAAAACCAGCCTCTTTTGGGGACATCCGGCAGATATCATCAAAGAACAGGCCAAAAAAATTCCGGCAAATATGATCTTCGTAGGCCGAAAAGGGCGCTCGAAAGTTGCCAGCATCTTTTTAGGCAGTGTGGCAAATTCACTGGCCCATACGGCAGGTGTCCCTATCGTACTGGTCCCGTGAGGGACTAGCGAGCTCGTATCACCCGCCTGCGCAGACCGAAGCTTGCGAATAGGCCTATGAGTATCAGGGCTAACCCTCCGGGTTCTGGCACAGTCGTTATCTGTTGGGAGGCTCCCTGAAAGGTCAGAAGATTAAAACTGCCGCCGCGATTGATTGAGCCCCAGTTGCCAATAGGGACGCCGGTAGCCGGGCGAATGAAGCCCATTGTGAAACTTCTATAGTTGAAATCTCCTGCAGACAGGCCAGTGGCTATCTGAAGGGGGTCGGTGAATAAATTCGCACCGCGCAAGTCGAAATTAATGCTGGACAGGGTGAATAAACCAGTTGTTGGGTTACCTGTCGATCCGTCGGTATATGAGAAATTTGTACTTCCGGAAACTGAACCACAACAACTGTTATTCAGGCTGATACTAATAAAATCAGTGGCCCCTGAGGCACTGCTGAACTGTTGCAGGCGTCCATTCATTCCAGTGAATGTTGTGGTTCCGGTTGTCTCAAAAATGGAAACGGTAAAGTTATCAACGGCACCATTATAACTGTTATTTGGCCCGGTTGCTGTGACCGTCGTATCAAGCTCAAATGATCCTGAATAGTCTGCCGTATTCTCAAAAGGGCCGGGGTTGAAATTACTTAAATTTCCCCCGAAAGTCACAATAACGGTTGCCTGTGCCGATACGGCGGATAGGGTTATGGCGGCGGCCAGTAATATTCCGGAGATTTTCTTTATCATTTTCGTTTCCATAAATTGTAAATATATCGAACCAAGGAATATGCAAATATGATGCCATTCTTATATATGGCGGAAACCAACAGTTTTTGGATAGAGAAAGAGAAGAAACTGTAAAATATTCCGACAGTTAGTCAGGATATTTTACAGTTTCTAAAAATGAAAATGACTTTTGTAACTTATTTCACCGTCAAAACTTCGTAAGCCGTGGTGACCTGCTGAAATTTTATGGCGGCGTCGCTGTCGTCCAGATTGGTGTCGGGATGGTATAATTTGGCCATACGGCGATAGGCGGCTTTAATCTCGGTGGTGGTGGCATCTTCATCAAGATCAAGAATGGTCAGCGCATCATTACGCCGGCGGTCCTTGCCGTAAGTTGCCTCTCCCATGTCATAGGCTCCGCTGGAGGCATAGCCCTTTGCCGTGCGCATTTCTTCCTGCGCCCGCTTAAAGGCTTCTTCCTTGCTCAGGCCTTCAAAATAATTCCAGTTGCGGTTGAATTCCGCAATATGGGCCGCGCAGAACTGCCATTTATCCCGGCTATCCGCTGATTTTGGTGCCGGAAATTCACCCTTGTCATCACACCCATCATGGTCGCACATACGCACCTGAATAGGGTCTCTCAGGGTATCATACCCCGTCCAGCGCGGGAAAGTTGATGATCTTGATTTTTTCATAGTGTCTGTCTTGTTCGTCCTTAATTGAACTTAGCGGTAAAGAGTATATCACCTTAATATAAACAATGAATTAGCTTATGGCCAGACGCGGTAGCTTGAATAGTCAGGAAAAATTAAAAAGATACCGATGCGTATATTGATTGTAAAAATTTGGTGGGATCAACTTTATGTGAACGGCACTTTTTTTTCTTGATTTTATGTGGGATAGACATATCGTATTTGAGCATTTTATTAAAATGAAATATTGATAATTCTATTTTGAATGGGGGAAATAATGAAAAAATATCTATCTATTGCTTATTCTATAATTTTAGCGGGTTTATTGTCGGCGTGCGGTGTTAAATATGTTCAACCCGTTACTGAATTGCCAGATTCCTTTTTGGGCAATGTGCGTGTTGAGTCAATAAATGTCAGTTTAGCTGATTCTTTTGTTTCCAGACTTGATGAGGAAATAAAGAACGCGCGTGAGCGACGTGACAAGGCTGAAAGAACAATAAATTCCAAAAATAAAATTAAAAAATCCTTGGTTCGAAAGGCAAAAAAGAATGTTAAGAGATACGGAAATAGAGTTGTAAATATTGAAAAAGAGAAAACGATTATTGTTGATTCGGTGAGGGGCGCCGTGAAAGAAAAGCTAGCTACTCTCCAAGATGGTACAAATCCTGTTGATGTGAATATCACCATTTCATCTTACAATGTTTCGTCAAGTGGTAGAGTGGTTCTGTTGGGTGTGAATGATTATGTTTACGCAAATATGAAAATTTATAGCAGCGTAACAGGCGGCGTAGTAGGTGAGTATTCAGTGAGTGAAGTCAGTGCGAATGGTGGTGGTCTTGGTGTACTGCTGGTGAAAGCATTTATGAGTTTTGAGAAGCAATTACTGAATAATTTTTCGGAAAAAGTAAAGCTGGTGTTGCTTAAACGCGATTTACCATGAATGATAGTACAAACAATGTAGAAAAGCCCCACCGTTAGCAGGGCTTTTCTGTTAAAAAGGGGTCTCTATAATATTGGCCCGGCAGCTTTGACTTTGTCGTCCACATGGGCTTCATATTCGGTGAAATTTTCCCGGAACAAATCAACCAAATGGGCGGCCTTTTGATCGTAATCAGCCGCATTCTCCCATGTGCCGCGCGGGTCAAGTACGGCGGGGTCCACGCCCGGACAGCTTGTGGGAATTTCAAAACCGAAATTGGGATCAATGCGGAAATCCACATCATTGAGTGTCCCGTCCAGCGCGCCGTGGAGCAAGGCTCTGGTATATTTGATGGGCATCCGATGACCAACGCCGTACACACCGCCGGTCCAGCCCGTATTCACCAGCCAGCAGGTAACCTCATGTTTGGCGATTTTCTCGCGCAGAAGATTACCGTAAACCGAAGGATGACGCGGCATGAAAGGGGCGCCGAAACAAGTAGAGAAAGCGGCTACTGGCTCTTTGCCCAGCCCCTTTTCCGTACCGGCAACCTTGGCGGTATAGCCGGACAGAAAGTGATACATGGCCTGTTCCGGGGTCAGGCGTGCGATGGGCGGCATAACGCCAAAGGCATCGGCGGTCAGCATGATAATATTTTTCGGATGGCTGCCCACCCCGCCCTCGGTGGTGTTGGGGATGGAGGTAATGGGATAGGCCGCGCGGGTATTTTCCGCCTTTGAGCCGTCATCCAGATCAAGCTCGCGGGTGTCCGGGTCAATGACCACATTTTCCAGAACCGTCCCGAACATGGCCGTGGTGGCGTAAATTTCAGGCTCCGCTTCCTGTGACAGGCGGATCACCTTGGCATAGCATCCACCCTCAAAGTTAAAGACCGACGTATCGGACCAGCCATGTTCGTCGTCCCCAATGAGCCTGCGTTCCGGGTCTGCAGACAAGGTGGTTTTGCCAGTACCGGACAGGCCAAAGAAAATGGCCGTGTCGCCGTCCTTGCCGATATTGGCGGAACAATGCATGGGCATGATGCCCTTTTCCGGTAACAGGTAATTGAGGATTGAGAAAACGGATTTTTTCATTTCCCCGGCATAGGATGTCCCGGCAATCAGCACCAGTTTTTTGGCCAGATTGATGGTGATCACGGTTTCACTGTTGGTGCCGACCTCTTTGGGGTTCACTTTAAATTCCGGCGCATGGAGGATGGTGAACTCCGGCGCGAAATCCGCAAGCTCCGCCGCATCAGGCCGAACCAGAAGATTACGGATAAACAGACTGTGCCACGGGCTTGGGCTGATGGCGCGTACATTGATCCGGTAGGCCGGGTCAGTGCCACCGTACAGGTCCTGTACATAAAGGGCGCGTTCACTGAAATAGGCCAGAATCTGGCTGTGGATTTTATCAAAATTCTCTTCAGAGATAGAATCATTGACCTTGCCCCACCAGAT
Source organism: Sphingomonadales bacterium (assembly GCA_011051815.1). Lineage (GTDB taxonomy): Bacteria > Pseudomonadota > Alphaproteobacteria > Sphingomonadales > Emcibacteraceae > Paremcibacter. The sequence continues at coordinate 4,339 of DRKK01000254.1, forward strand.
ATTGTCTTTTGAGCTGTCCTCCATAACCATGAATTTATCATTGGCAGAGCGACCCGTATGAACCCCGGTTTCAACGACAAGGGCACCGCCCTTGCCGACGATGCCTGATCCTTGTTTGATACTATGTTCATAAAGAATTTCCGTACCCATATTCCAGTATATGTCATTATCACTGGTAATATTATGCTGGGTGAGGTCGTGGGTGCTTTTGTATTTGCCGATATTTTTCATTTTAGCCTTTTTCCTTTATTATTATTATTTCTCAATTTTGCCTTAGTTGAACTCTAGGGTCAAAAGTAAGAATTTCATGTCATATAATTCAAGGGACATAATTTAAATATATCCAGAGGGAATCGCCCATATGGGAATCGAAATCAAGCATCAATCGCAAAAAATAATGAGGCTTTTATTAACAGTTTGAA
>DRKK01000255.1 GCA_011051815.1 Sphingomonadales bacterium
CTTCATGAAGCACTTTTTCCTGACCGCTAAAACCGTTGGTGACCTGACCAGGATTTACTGCGCCTATCTTGAGGATAAGCACAAGCGCAAACCGCGCCTCAGGATACCGAAATTCGGCCTACGCAACCGCAAAATCGGCATTTTTCCGGTGGAGGGCAGCCGTATTTCCCTGACCACGTCACAGCATTTCAAGGATGATCCGGTCAATATGATCCGCCTGTTTCACGTGGCACAGCAGAATGATCTGGATATTCATCCCCGCGCCATGCGGCGGTTACGTCATAATCTGCGGTTGATCAATCGTGATCTTCAGACAAATCCAGAGGCCAACCGGCTGTTCATGGATATTCTGACCTATGACAAGGGGCCGGGCTTTATTCTCAGGCTGATGAATGAGGCCGGGGTGCTGGGCCGGTTTATCCCCGATTTTGGCCGGGTGGTGGCCCAGATGCAATATGATATGTATCATGTCTATACGGTGGATGAGCATACCATTCGGGCCATAGAGCTTCTGTCCCAACTGGAACGGGGAGAATTGGCAGAGGACCATCCGCTGTCCAATGAAATTATCCATAAGGTTTTATCGCGCGAGGTATTATATGTGGCGGTGATGCTCCATGATATTGCCAAGGGGCGCAAGGGGGATCATTCAGTTCTGGGTGAGAAAGTGGCCCAGAAATTATGTCCGCGCCTTGGACTCAGCGCGGCACAGACCGAAACGGTGGCTTGGCTGGTGCGTCATCATTTGCTAATGACTCATGTTTCTTTCAAGCGTGACCTGAATGATCCGAAAACCATTGCGGATTTCTGCAAGATCATTCAAAGCCCGGAACGCTTGCGGTTGCTTCTTATCCTGACAGTGGTGGATATTCGGGCCGTGGGGCCGAAAATCTGGAATGGCTGGAAGGGGCAATTGCTCCGGGACCTCTATTACAAGGCAGAGGAGTATCTGCTGGGCGGACAGGTTGAGGGCAGCAATAAACATCGCATAGCTGCGGTACAGGATAGCCTGCGCGCGTCTCTATCCGACTGGACAGACGCGGAATTTGACCGTTACCGGAACCGTTTTTACGAGCCTTATTGGTTGGCACTCAACACCGAAAATCAAACCCGTCAGGCCCGAATGATTGCCGAGGCAGATCAAAAAGACGAACGGCTGACCATCACCATTCATGTGGATGAATTTCAGAGCATCTCTGAGATTACCATCTATGCTCAGGACCATCCGGGGCTTTTTGCCCGGGTGACTGGGGCGATCGCGGTTAGCGGCGCGTCCATTCAGGATGCCAAGGTTTTCACCACCAAGGACGGTATGGCGCTGGATACCTTCTGGATACAGGAGCCGGATGGGGGTCTGTTCAAGGATAAGCACAAGCTGGACCGCCTGCGCAAAACCATTGCCAGCACATTGGCCGGGGAGCTTTTGCCGCGTAAAGAACTGGCGGCTTTGCGTCAACGTCCGGCCAAGGCGGATGTCTTTACGGTGGAACCACGGGTGCTGATTGATAACAAGGCCAGCAATCGCTATACGGTCATTGAGCTGAACGGCCTTGACCGTCCGGGCTTTCTTTATATGCTGTCACAGGCTCTGGTTGATTTGAAACTGTCCATTGGCAGCGCCCATATTGCCACCTTTGGCGAACGGGCGGTGACGGTATTTTTTATCTGTGACCTGTTCGGCCATAAAGTGCATAATGAAAACAAGCTGAAACAAATCAGCGATAAATTGATGGAGGCCCTTATGGCTGGCATAGACCCGCGCGGGGAAAAGAACAAAAAACAGGTAAGTCGCTGATATGTCCCTTGGCAAAGCCGTCGCCATATTCAGCAGCTTTACCTTTATCAGCCGTATTCTGGGTTTTGTCCGTGATATTCTGTCGGCATCGATCCTTGGGGCAGGATTTGTGGCCGACTGTTTCTTTGTCGCGCTGAAATTACCTAATTTTTTTCGCCGCCTGTTTGCCGAGGGGGCGTTCAGCGCCTCCTTCGTGCCGGTCTTTACCGCCACTCTGACCGAAGGCGGGCGCGAAGAAGCGCTCAGCTTTGCCGAAACCGCTTTTTCCAGCTTGATTGTGGTGCTGTTAATCCTTGTGGCCGTTATGGAGATTTTTGCGCCGGGGGTGATCTATATTCTGGCGGCAGGGTTCAGTGATGATGAGGTGAAATTTCAGCTGGCGGTCTTGCTGACCCGTATCACATTTCCCTTTTTGCTGTTTATCAGTCTGGTGTCGCTTTTGGGCGGTGTATTAAATTCGCTGGGTAAATTTTCTGAAACAGCAGCGACGCCAATTATCCTGAATCTTTGTATGATTTCGGCACTTATTTTCTTCTCCGACCGGTTTGAAACCCCGGCCCATGCGTTGGCGCTGGCGGTGAGTATAGCCGGCCTGATACAGCTCATATGGCTTTATACGGCCTGCCGCCGGGTCGGATACAGGATCAGGATTGTCATGCCGCGCCTGACGCCCAAGGTAAAGGAAATGCTGATCATTATGATGCCGGCGGCGCTGGGCGCGGGGGTGATACAGGTCAATCTGATGCTGGATATGATTATCGCGTCCCATCTGCCCGATGGGTCGATCTCCTTCCTCTTTTATGCGGACAGGCTTAACCAGCTGCCTATCGGGGTGATTGGCGTGGCGTTGGGTACGGTGCTGCTGCCCCTGCTGGCGCGTAATATTGCCGAGGGCGATAATGCCAAGGTAAGTTATAATCAGAACAGGGCCATAGAGTTCGGCCTGTTTTTGACCATTCCGGCGGCGGTGGCCTTTATGGTTGTGCCTTTTCAGCTGATCCATGTGTTGTTTGAGCGCGGGGCTTTCACACAGGAGGATAGCTGGCAGACGGCCTATGCGCTGATGGCCTATGCGGCGGGGCTTCCGGCTTACGTATTGGCCAAGATATTCTCTCCCGGCTATTTTGCCCGCAAGGATACCAAAACCCCGGTGAAATTCGCCATGGTGGCGCTGGTGGTCAATATGACGCTGAATCTGATCCTGATGCAGTATTTCGCCCATGTGGGGCTGGCTATGGCCACGGCCATATCTGCCTGGCTTAACGCGGCCATGCTGGCGGGCGGGCTGGTTCGGCGTGGTCATTTCAGCTTTGATGGCCAAACAGTGGTGCGGCTTGCCAAATATCTGCTGGCCAGTGTGGTGATGGGCGCGGTTGTCTGGGGATTGTCCGGGCAAATCTCGGGCATGTTCACGGGGCATCTGGGGACAAAGACTCTGGGCCTTGTCATTTTGGTTGTGGGCGGTGTGGGCAGTTATCTGGTGGTGACGTTCCTGAGCGGGGCCGTGAAACCGCAAGAGTTAAAAGCAATGTTCAAAGGCAAAAGAAGTTAGCCACATTTTCACTCAAATCAGTTAACAGATCTTGCAGAGCGTTAAAACCGTCATGGGGTTCCAGTGTTTTTTCATCCATATATAACGCCCGGCTGAATTCCAGTTGTATCGCGTGACGCTGATCTGCGGGCTTGCCATAAGTCTTGGTGTTATAGCCGCCCGCATAGGGGACGTTAAAGGTGACTTTCAAGCCGCGTTCGGTGAAAAAACGGGCCACATGGCGGCTGAATTCTACCGGGCAACTGGTGCCGAAACAATCACCGATAATCAAATCCGGTTGTTTTGAATTGGACAGGGACGGGTCAATAAATCCATAGGAGGGCATGGAATGACAGTCGATGAGCAGGCAAAACCCCTGTTGCTGATGAAGGTCATTCAAAGCATTGCGCAGGGCATCATGTACCGGGTGATACACTCTCATTAACCGATGGTCAATTTCTGTCGCGGGGAGCTTTGCCCCATAGATGTTCTGACCATTATAGGACTTGCGGGAGAAGATACCAAAACCACGCGCAACTTTTTGACTTTTGGTCGTGGGGCGAATGTCCGGGTTATGGAACATCTCCGGGTCAATCTCCTGTATGTCCCGGTTGGTGTCCACATAGGTACGGGCATAGTGATTGATAAAGGCCGTGGCCCCGGATTTTGGCACATTACGGATAAGCTGATCCACCAGAATATCCCCGGAATAATGGAGCAGGGCCGGGTCAATGGTGATTTGTGTTAGGAAATCTTCCGGTAAATACATGCCGCTGTGGGGGCTGTTGAACAGGATGCCATTGGGGTCGTTTTTGGGGCGAAAAATCGAAAATGGCCGCATGATGGTTTTTCCAGAATGGTTCATCCATCATGTTAATCCTTCCTGAGCCCAAGAAAAAGTAGAATTTGCGAATATTTTATTGAATTATTTATCTTTAGTGCGTTATTAAAAAACATGTACAAAGTATAAATAGATATAAAAGGGTTTAGGCTATGCCACGTATTTTGCTCGCGGAAGATGATGATACCATGCGCAGCTTCCTGACCAGGTCGCTCGAAAAAGCAGGCTATCAGGTGGTGTCCGTAGGGTTGGGCTCCGATGCGTTACCGTTGCTGGCGGGGGGAGGATTTGACCTATTGCTGACGGACATTGTTATGCCGGGCATGGATGGTATTGAACTGGCGCGGCGCGCGACAAAAATGCAATCTCGGCTCCATGTGATGTTCATTACCGGCTTTGCCGCCGTGGCCATGGACAAGGCCAAAGACCGACCGGCCAATTCAAAGGTTCTGCAAAAACCGTTTCACCTGAAAGATATGGTGGATGAGGTAGATCGTCTGTTCAGTGAGGTCGTTTGATGCCGCCCAAGGCTGATGCGCCGCAAACAAAATACCGCCGCGATTATAAGGCTCCCGATTTTCAGGTAGACCAGCTTGACCTTGATTTTAATCTCAGGGATAATATCTCCCATGTGCGGGCCAAAATGACGGTCCGGCGCCGTGGGCCGGGGCCGCTTGTCCTGAAGGGCCATGACATGACCCTGACATCGGTCACCCTTGACGGGGGTGTTCTTGGCGATAAGGATTATGCGCTTACTGATAGTAGCCTGACGATTTATGACCTGCCGGAAAAATTTGAGCTGGTTATCAATAATGATATTGATCCGGCCAGCAATACGGCGCTGGAGGGGCTATATATCTCAAAGGGCATGTATTCCACCCAATGTGAGGCTGAGGGCTTTCGCCGGATCACCTATTTTCTGGACCAGCCGGATGTGATGACCCGCTACCGGGTGCGCATAGAGGCCGATAAAGAAAGCTGTCCGGTGCTTTTGTCCAACGGCAATAAAATTGACGAGGGCGATTGTCCGGATGGGCGCCATTATACGGTCTGGGATGACCCCTTTCCCAAGCCTAGCTATTTGTTTGCCCTGGTGGCGGGGCGGCTGGATATGCTGGAGGATCATTTTATAACCGCGTCAGGTACCAAGGTCACTCTACGTATTTTTGCCGAGGCGGCGGATCTGGATAAATGTCCTCATGCTATGGACAGCCTGAAGAAGGCTATGGCGTGGGATGAGCGGGTTTATGGTCTTGAATATGACCTTGATATTTTCAATATCGTCGCAGTCAGCCATTTCAACATGGGGGCGATGGAAAATAAAAGCCTGAATATCTTTAACACCAAATGCGTTTTGGCGCGGGCGGAAACCGCCACCGATGCCGATTTTGCCGCCGTTGAGGCCGTGGTTGCCCATGAATATTTCCATAACTGGACCGGCAACCGGGTTACCTGTCGCGATTGGTTTCAGCTGTCCCTGAAAGAGGGATTGACCGTATTCCGGGATCAGGAATTTTCCGCAGACATGGGGTCACGGGCGGTAAAACGTATCGAAGACGTGCGGATATTGCGGCAGCATCAATTTGCCGAGGACAGCGGCCCCATGGCGCACCCCATCCGGCCCGACAGCTATATTGAAATCAATAATTTCTATACGGTCACGGTTTATGAAAAGGGCGCGGAGGTCACTCGTATGATCCACAGTCTGCTGGGTCCAGAAAATTTCCGTAAAGGTATGGACCTCTATTTTAAACGCCATGACGGGCAGGCGGTGACCTGCGACGACTTCACGGCGGCCATGGCGGATGCATCGGGCGTTGACCTGAGGAAATTTCGCCTGTGGTATGCACAGGCCGGAACGCCGGAGGTGACCGTTTCCCATATTCAGGACGGTGATAAAGTTACTCTGACCTTTCAGCAATCAATTCCCGATACCCCGGGTCAGATGGATAAATCTCCCATGCATATCCCGGTGGCGGTTGGCCTGATCGGGACGGGTGGCCGGGACATTCCCTTGCGTTTGGCGGGGGAGAATCGTATCTCCAAAGAGACAAGCCGTATTCTTGATCTGACAGAAGCGGAACAGAGCTTTACTTTTGTCGGGCTGACGGATGAGGTTGTGCCGTCCCTTTTGCGCGGATTTTCAGCCCCGGTAAAGCTCAGCAGTGACCTGAGCCGGGCGGACTACCTGTTCCTGATGGCCCATGACAGCGACAGCTTTAACCGTTGGGAGGCCGCACAGCATATTGCCGGACAGGTGATTATGGGGCTTGTGGATGATCATGGCGCAGGCCGGGATTTGACATTGGATCAGGATTTTTCCACGGCCATTGGCCGAATTTTGACCTCATCCGATCTTGACCCGGCCTTTATGGCAGAGGTTCTGACCTTGCCCACCGAGGGGATGTTGGGTCAGCAAAGATCGCCTATTGATGTGGATGCCATCCACCAAGCGCGCCAGTTCACCCGCCGGGCCTTGGCAGAGACTCACAGGGATGATTTCAGGCGGCTTTATCATGCTTGTACAGAGGCCGGGCCTTATGCGTATAACGGCGATGCAGTGGCCAAACGGCGGCTGAAAAACCTGTGCTTGTCTTATCTGATGTTATTGGAAGATCGGGATATTCTGGACATATGTCTGGCGCAGTTCCGGGATGCGGACAATATGACCGATGAAATGGCGGCCCTGTCCTGCCTGACCCATAGTGATTGTGCCGAGCGGGAACAGGCTTTACAGCAGTTTTACGATAAATGGCACCATGATGATCTGGTGCTGGATAAATGGTTCTCGGTTCAGGCGGCGGTGGCCGGACCCGCGACACAGGATGTGGTGCGGGCTTTGATCCAGCATCCGGATTTCGATCTGGCAACCCCGAACCGGGTCCGGTCCGTTGTGGGGCCTTTCTGCGGCCTGAATCTGACCTGTTTCCATGATAAGGACGGGCGGGGTTATGCGTTTTTGGGTGATATGATCGCACAGCTTGACCCCATCAACCCCCAGATCGCTTCCCGCCTTGTGCAGCCTCTGGCGCGGTGGAAATATTATGATGTGGGCCGTCAAAAGCTCATGCAAGATACCTTGGCCCGGATACTTAAACTGCCGGGTCTATCTGAAAATACCTTTGAAATTGTCTCGAAGTCCCTAAAAGTGGACAGTTAATCCCACAACCGGACCGGAGCCGCCGATGCTGTTGCCGGACAGTTTTATACGATATTCAACGGTCAGGTCCAGATAGCCGCGATAGGCTTCATATTTTGTCTCGTTAAAATAATATCGAATGTTCACCCCCGGTCCGGCTTCAAAAAGGCTGGCTGTGCGAAAGCTGTCCTTTTGCCAGCTGCCAAGCGCGGTCAGGCGTGGTTGCAGGACAAGCCCCTCGGCAAGGGTCATGCTATAACCGCCTGTCATTTGTGAGGTGAGGAATATATCTGGGCTTGACGGGTCGATAAGCGCCGCATCAAGATAGAGGCTATAGCTCCACCAGCCCGCCGTGCCCGGCTGATAATCTGTGCCACGGTCATAAGAATATCCCGCTCGAATCATCCAGTCATTGCGGGCAAAATCACCAATTTTCACCAGCCGTTCTGCCGATAGTACAAGGTTATGATTGGCCAGAGGTTTCAGCCGCAGGCCAATACCCCCCTGATGACTATTCGGATCAATGGTCAGGCTATCCTGTTCCATGGCGGACAGCAGGCGGCCATAAATCTGAAACTTCCGGCCATTTCGAAAGCCGATATTTTCCGGCTGATAGCTGACCTCAAGCCCCGTTTGGGACCGGGTGAGGTCGGCCCCCAATTGCCGGGTTGATGAGGAGTCATCCCGGTATATAACATAGCTGGTGACCTCAAAGCGGTTTTCCAGCTGTTCCACCTCCCGGCGCAAAGCAAAATTTTGCGTGTCGCGGTCGATGGCGGCTTTGAAATTCTGCACTGCCAAGTCATTCTGTCCGGTAATTTTATAGGCATAGGCCAGTTGCAGGCGAATGTCCCGACTGTCGGGCGATGATTTCAAGGCCTGTTCAAAATACCGGATTGCCGTTTTATACGCCTGTTGTTCATAGGCCGCATAGCCCAGTTTGGCGTCTTGACGTCGCCGTTTAGCAGGCTGTTTCTTCTGAACGGTGGGCGGATTGGTTATCTTGATGATTTTTGGTTTGGCGGTCACCTTTTTTTTGCGTGATTTTTTGCGGGGTTTAGGGGGGATTTTTTTTGGAATTATGACCGTCTTCTGCGGTGCCATGATTTGGGCAATGATAAACGGTTTTTCGGGCATTAATATTTCTGCGGTAATAATTTTTCGCGTGACAGAAGGCTGGGGTGGCTTCCGTGCGGCCATCTCGCGATAGGGATAGGCCTTGAAATAGGCCCGTTCATTTCGGGCATAATCCGTTGACAGGAATAGCATCAGGGAGAGGGCGGCGGCCCCGAAACTTAAAAATATCAGCAACAGGAATTTAGCTCTGGTGCTCATTGGCCGTGGCCTGATGTTTCAGGGTGTCTGATAGTTGTTGGCGCGTGATATGGCCTTTGCGGACCAGTATTTCACCGAGCCTTTGACCATTTTTATTCTGTTCCTTGAGGGCCTGTTCCAGCATACGGGGAGTTAGGGCCGATTGATGCAACAACAGTTCGCCGAGCTTTCTGTGATAGGGTGTCAATTGGGTCATATCCGGGAACATATGATCGGTCTTGTCCCAGACAAGGGCGATGCCCAACAGCAGGTGCTGCCCATACAGATATATGGCCCGCTGGGCGGCCATGAAATTCAGGATATTTCCCCAAAATTGCCGGGGCAGGGACAAGAAGGCGGACAGGGGGCCATAGATTTGATGGGTAAAATACATGCGATGCAGGACCCGGTTAATGAGAAACAACAGGTTCGCCCAGAGCAGATATTCCAGTATCTCGCCATGCCGGACCAAGGGCGGATAATGATAGCCGTTGGGCATGAGCCACTCCACGCCCCAGACCACAAGGATATTGAGCAGGATAAAATAGGCGGCTATGGATAGCTGGGCAGTAATTATGCCTTTTCGGTCCCGAAACAGGGCGTATCTCAAGGCCAGTGATCCTTGCCATTTCTGCTGACGCCATCCCTGAAAAGCGATCCCCATCAGCCAACGACTTTTCTGGCGGACCACGGCCCGGATGCGGTTGGGGAAAAATTCGCGGGTGGCGATGATGTCCCCTGGCCTCTCCATAAAACGGGCAAAGATCAGCTTGAGGTCTGCGGCCTTCAGGCGCAGGGCAAGGTCATAATCCTCGGTCAGGTTGCCCACATCAAAGGGCATAACCGTATTATTCTGGCTGATCACAGACAGGGCGCGGCGGCTAAGGGCGGTACCAACCCCGGCGGACGGCACATGCCCGGTCAGGCTTTCCCTGACCACCAGCTCCTTGATATGGTTTTCCGCGAACTCATCCATATAATGCCCGCCGGTCAGGTCATACCACGGGCGTTCCAGCGGAATAACCGGAATTTGCACCATATCCTTACGCGGGATTAGGTGGTTATATAGCTTTAATTCAAGGGGATGGACGATGTCCTCCGCATCATGAAGGATATAGCCAGTAAACTTTATGGCCTGACCCTTTTCAAAGATGCAAATATCCGCATATATCTGATTCAGGCAGTCGGCCTTGCTGGTCGGGCCAGGGACGGTGAGGCGGCTGATATGCAGATTGGAGTGGACGGGGCAAAGCTGGTCCACCTCCCGGATAGTATCCGGATCATTGGGGTAACAGCCGACAAATATATGGTAATTCCGGTAATTATAGCTGGACAGCGTATTCTTTAACATGGCCTGAATGACGGATGATTCCTGCCATGCGGGAATCATAATGGCGAAATATTGTTCTTTCTTGTCCAGAATGTCCTTGGCCTGAAAGGGGCGGTATTTCCGGTAAATAAAGAATTTCCGCCGAATTTTATGAAGGGCATAATAAATATCCACAAAGGCATCATCAAGGCTGCTCAGCAAGATAAAAACCGCTGTCAGGAAAAAGGCCAGTTTCAGAAAAAACAGATAGCCGGTGAAAAAATCCAGAATTATATTTCCCCCTTCGTTAACAGAGTGAAGAACTGTCTAGTTGGCAAACATATAATATCTATATGGAATTATCCATACCTGGATTTTTTATGGGTTTGGTGTTTTTCTTTTTCGGCGACGCTGATATGCCGTGAAGCCCCAGCCAAGACCGAATAGGGCCAGCATGGGTGGTGCCGAAATGTTAACAATAAATAATGTCATGTCATCCGTTGCTTTCAAAGGGATGCCGTCATTGGTGATTGTAAAGCCATTATATGAGAAGGGGTTGCCATTATAGTCAATGACCAGTTTAATGATATAACTCCCAAGGCCCGGAAAGTCGGTACCCGTCAGGGGAAACAGGCCGGGATTGTTGCCTACCACATCAAACAATACCAGATCATAGCCCAGACTGACCGTACCCCCGCCTTCAAGTTGAAGCTCCCAACTGATATCAAATAGAAGGTCAAATTCTGATGGATTCAAGGCACCTTGAATATCGCAGAGAGATATTACCGAGATCGAAAAAGAATTTTCAGCACAGCCATCAAAATCAATGTCCATTCCAGAATAAATGGTTTTGTCAGGCCCGGCATCTGCGAATAAAACAATATTATTACCGCCACCACCGTTTCCGCCGCCACCGTTTCCGCCACCACCGTTTCCGCCACCCCCGTTTCCGCCACCGCC
>DRKK01000256.1 GCA_011051815.1 Sphingomonadales bacterium
GCGGCGGATCAACCGCATCCGCACCATTCGGGGCTCTCTGGCCATTGAGGGCAACACCCTTTCCGAAGAGCAGATCACCGCAATCATGGACGGCAAACGGGTGATTGCTCCGCCCCGGGAAATCCAGGAGGTGCGCAACGCCATCGAGGTCTATGACCGTCTGGAACAGTGGGACCCGTACAAGGAAGCAGATCTATTGGCTGCCCACGAAATCATGATGCGGGGCCTGATGGATTCCCCGGGCCGATACCGGACCGGCGGCGTGGGAGTCGTGGGCAGAAACGAGATCATCCATGTTGCCCCGCCAGCCAGCCGGGTGCCAATTCTGATGCGCGATCTTTTCGACTGGCTCAAGCGCAGTGAGCGCCACCCCCTTGTGGCAAGTTCGATTTTTCATTATGAGTTCGAGTTCATCCACCCCTTCGCAGACGGTAATGGCCGCATGGGACGGCTCTGGCAGACCCTGATCCTCGCCAGATGGAACTCCATTTTTGCCATCACCCCGGTGGAAAGCATGGTGCACGCCCGGCAAGAGGAATATTACGAGGCAATCAGTGAAAGCACAAAGATGAGCGACTGCGCGCCATTCGTGGAATTCATGCTTAAGTCGATCTTTGACATCATTGAAAATATTGGCAGCGACCAAGTATCCGACCAAGCAACCGACCAAGTTAAACGTCTATTGCGTTTTATGGATGAAACATTTATATCCGCCGCTGAAATAATGGCAGGACTTTCGCTTTCGCACCGGCCGACCTTCCGGAAGAACTACCTGCGTCCAGCCCTTGAGCTGAAGTTACTGGAAATGAAATATCCTGAAAACCCAAGACATCCTGGGCAACGCTATCGCCTGACACCAAAAGGTAAAAGAATGAAGGCTCTGTTGGGAGAACAATCATTATGAACACCGCCGCGATTGTCCAAAAAATCTGGAGCTACTGCGATGTCCTGCGTGACGTAGGTGTGAGCTATGGCGACTATCTGGAGCAGCTTACTTATCTTTTGTTTCTGAAAATGGCCGATGAATATGGCAGACCTCCCTATAACCGTGATATTGGCATTCCGGCGGAATATCGCTGGCCAAAGCTGAAAAAACGCCGCGGCGCTGAGCTTGAAAGCTTCTATGTGAGGCTGCTTCGTGATCTGGGCAAACAGAAGGGGATGCTGGGCCAGATATTCACCAAGGCCCAAAATAAGATACAGGACCCGGCCATGCTCTACCGTGTCATTGACATGATCGACAAAGAGCAATGGACCATGATGGGCGCTGATGTCAAGGGCGAGATATACGAGGGACTGCTCGCCAAAAACGCCGAGGACGTAAAATCCGGCGCTGGCCAATACTTTACACCCAGGCCACTGATCAAGGCCATGGTGGAATGTGTGCGGCCCGAGGCGGGCAAAACCATTGCCGATCCGGCATGCGGCACAGGCGGCTTTTTTCTCGGTGTCTATGAATTCATCTCTAAAAACTACCAACTAGATAGGGCCCAGAAAGAATTTCTGAAGTTCAAAACCTTTTTTGGCAATGAAATTGTCGCCAATACCCGACGCCTGGCACTGATGAACATGCTATTGCATGGGATTGGTGATATTGACGCCGAACCCTCCATTGATCCCACCGATGCCCTTATAGCTCCACCAAAACAGACATTTGATTACGTGCTCACCAATCCGCCGTTTGGCAAGAAAAGCTCCATTACCATCCCCAACGGTGAAGGCAAGGCGGAAAAGGAAGATTTCACCTATAACCGCCAGGATTTCTGGGTGACAACTTCCAATAAGCAGCTTAATTTCGTCCAGCACGTTCGTTCCATGCTCAAGACCACGGGCAAGGCCGCGATTGTGGTGCCAGACAATGTGCTCTTTGAAGGAGGGGCCGGGGAAACCGTGCGCCGCAAGCTATTGGAAACCACGGATCTCCATACCATTTTGCGCCTGCCCACCGGCATCTTTTACGCCCACGGGGTCAAGGCCAATGTGCTCTTTTTTGACAATCGTCCTGCAGCCAAAGAACCGCAGACCAAGGAGGTATGGTTCTATGACTACAGGACTAATATCCATCACACACTGAAGAAAAAGCCATTACGCTACGAAGATCTCAAGGAGTTCATCGAACTCTATAATCCGCTCAATCGCCACAAACGCAAGGAGACCTGGCACCCAGAGAAAAACCCTGAGGGCCGCTGGCGCAGGTTCAGTTATGACGAAATTATCAGCCGCGACAAGGCCAGCCTGGATATCTTGTGGCTAAAAGATGCCAACTTGACTGACCTGGACAACCTGCCTGAACCGGAAGTTCTGGCAGAAGAGATCATTGAAAATATCGAAGCAGCCTTGGTGAGCTTTCGAGAGGTAGCCAGAGAGTTGAATAGTGAACGTGATTAGAGAATATAAGAAGGTAATGGGCAAAAATTGTGTGCTTCTTGGAGATGTCCATGACAAAAATACCATAAATCCACGCGGAGAACGGCAATCGGAAGCTCTCAATGTATTGTAAATAAAGGGCTTTTGATGTGTTGGCGCTGGGAAGACTGAGTTTCCGGAAGGCGGCAAGCCCTCCACCAATTTTATTCATGGCCCCTTATAAAGTTTAAAAATGTCTGTTTTAAGTAGGCCCTTTCCTTTTCAGGGTCCCTAAAGTATTTCCAGATCTCCTTCAGGTGCTTAAAACGGACGATTTTACCGTGGACGGTTTCAGCGAGTACAAAGCCCTTTACATTTAGCAAGAATCTATTTCTCAACTTGGTTTCCAAAGGGGTGCCAGGAGACACCACCTGTACAATGATCTTACCCCCTAACTCCTCCCTTGACACGTGTTCAGCTAGCTCTACAAGCCTGTCACATACCTGTCACTTAAACTTATCTGCCAGATA
>DRKK01000257.1 GCA_011051815.1 Sphingomonadales bacterium
ACTGTAAAAATTCTAGCTTCTCCAAGTGGTGAAATTGCACAGGCAACAGGCTGGTTCTGGTTTTTCATCATTACTGCTATTGTTGCTGTGCCAGGGTTTTTGTTATTATTTTGGATCAGAAGATTGGAAAATTTCCATACTACTCTGGTCCATATAGAGAATTAGTCTCGCCGGGCGATGAGTTTGAGGATTGAGGCAAAACGGTTTTGCCGCCATGTCATTTTGAACCCATGCTGTTCCAGCAGAAACATAATATTTTTTGAGGTAAAGAAATTAATCTGTCCGGGCAGGGGCGGGGTCTTTTGAAAGGGCCGCTTTACGGGCACGGAGAGATACCATGTTTCGCCGGGCGCGAGCTTCTGGAATTTTTGCCGGAAATACTGGTTCAGGTCATCCTGAAAAGGCAGGGTCATATTGGATATTTCATTGACATGATTATTCTGAACGCGCTCTGGAATATCCTCAGCAAGAGATTGTTGGCCCGTAATAGCTGTCCGCCGTTCAAAATGGCAAAAGGGACAAATATAGTCCTGCACAGACTGTGCATCCGGAATTTTGGCCCCGCAAACGGGGCAGGTAACGGGGGCAGAGGCCATGATCCTTGCATACTTTCATTGTAAATTTTTCATCATTCTTATAGGTTAGCCTTGAACGAAAGTTAAGATGATTTATAAGATAATAAAAAAACATTTGTCACATGAAGAACGGGATATATGACTGATAATCCAGATAGTGCAAAAAGAGATGTCTTGATCTCCGCCGGGGATATAGAGGTCCGTCTCGCCGCCACAGAGGAAGAAGTGATCGCGGCCCAGAAATTGCGCTATAAGGTTTTCTATGAAGAAATGCAGGCCAGCGCCAGTCCCGAGGTCGCCCGGCAGGAACGGGATTTCGATGATTTTGATTTGATCTGTGATCAGCTTCTGGCCTTTGATACCACCAAAAACGGTGAGGATTCTGTGATTGCCACCTACCGTTTGCTTCGGGAAGAAAAGACCGACAGTATCCATGATTTTTATTCCTTTCAGGAATTTGACCTGAGCAATATGGATAATGAATATTTCAGGGACCTTATGGCGGGCCGTCAATTGCTGGAGCTTGGGCGGAGCTGTGTGCGTGAAGACTATCGATCAAATAATATCATTCAGCTTATGTGGCGGGCCATCGTGAAATATATTGTCCGGCATAATGTGGGCTGTATGTTCGGTTGTGCCAGTTTGGCAGGGGTCATTCAGGGCGATCTGGAATTACCGTTATCCTACCTGTACCATAAATATAAAACGCCCGATGAGTTCAATATTCCGGCCCTGCCGGAACGCTATCAGCAGATGAATTATGTTGAGTGGGAAGATATGGACCGGAGCAAGGCCAAACGCCAACTGGCCCCTTTGGTGCGCGGTTATGCGTCTCTGGGCTGTTATATCGGCGACGGCGCGGTAGTGGATGAGCAGTTCAACACCACCGATGTGCTGATCCTGCTCCTCACCGACCGCCTGCGGGAAAGAGGCGCTCATCTTTTTGAGGGTACGACCTAGCTCCTGCCCCTAATCTTTATCTTTCAATAAATTTACATTATGGGCGGCGAGCGCGGCCAGATTGATGATTTCGGACGCGTAAGAGCCCATGGGGATCACCTGTACCGAATGGGTCAGACCCACCAGCATGGGGCCGATCACCGTACCCCCGCCCAGTTCCCGCAAAAGTTTTGTCGAAATATGGGCGGAATGCATCCCCGGCATGATCAGCACATTGGCTGGGCCTGATAGGCGGCAGAAGGGATAGGATTTCATGATTTCCGGGTTCAGCGCCACCCCGGCATGCATCTCACCCTCATATTCAAAATCCACTTTCTGTGCGTCCAGAACGCTGACCGCTGCCCGGGCGGTGGTGGCCAATATGCCGCCTTCGGGATTGCCAAAATTGGTATAGGACATGAAAGCTACCCGTGGCTCAATACCAAAATGGCGAACGGCACGCGCCGCATTGATGGCGATTTCAGCGGTTTCTTCCGGTGTTGGCATCTCGGTTATGGCGGTATCGGCAACAAAGATGGTCTGCCCTTCCTTAACAATGATCGACAGGCCAATGGCCCTGGAATCCGGCAGGGGGTCGATCACTTTCATGATGCTGTCCAGCGCGGCGGCATAATGGCGGTTATGGCCGGTCACCATGGCATCGGCATCACCGTGAGCCAGCATACAGGCCCCGAATATATTGCGGTCCGACCGCACCAGACGCAGGCAATCCCGGTAGAGATAACCTGTGCGCTGTAATTTCTCATAGAGGAACTCGGCATATTTAACGGTCTTGTCGCTGTTGCGGCCATGATGAATCTCAAGGCTGTCATTGCGGTCATGGCCGATATGTTCCAGATGGTCGCGGATTTTATCCTCATAGCCGATCAAAACCGCATGGCCATAGCCATTCTGTTCAAAACCCAGCGCCGCCCGCAAAACGGTTTCCTCATCGGCCTCGGTAAAGATAACCCGTTTGGGGTCAGTGCCCAGTTGGTCATAGATCATCTGCAGGGTGCCGGTGGTAGGATTAAGCCGCGCCGCCAGCTCCTTGTGATAGGCATTCATGTCAATGATCGGCCTTTTGGCGACCCCGCTTTTGATGGCGGCTTCGGCCACGGCGGGCGAGATAGCACTGATCAGGCGCGGATCAAAGGGGGCGGGGATGATATATTCCGGGCCATATTTTGGATGACCGCCGGTATAGGCCGCCGCCACCTCGTCGGGGACATCCTCCCGGGCGAGCAGGGCGATGGCTTGCGCTGCGGCAATTTTCATTTCGTCATTGATGGTGCTGGCGCGCACATCCAAGGCACCCCGGAAAATATAGGGAAAGCCCAGAACATTATTGACCTGATTGGGATAATCGGACCGGCCCGTGGCGATGATGGCGTCATTGCGCACCTGTTTGACCGCTTCGGGGGTAATCTCTGGATCCGGATTGGCCATGGCAAAGATAATCGGCTTGTCAGCCATGGTTTCAACCATTTCCGGGCTGACCGCATCCTTTACCGACAGGCCCAGAAAAATATCCGCATCAACAAGCGCGTCCTGTAAGGTGCGGTGCGGGGTGTCCACCGCATGGGCGGATTTCCATTGGTTCATCCCCTTCTCACGGCCCTGATAGATCACGCCTTTGCTGTCGCACATGACAACATTGTCATGGCGGACGCCCATGGCCTTGACCAGTTCGGTACAGGCGATGGCCGCTGCCCCTGCGCCGTTGACCACAATCCTGACAGTTTTTATATCCCGGTCCGTGATATGGATGGCATTGATGATTCCAGCAGCGGTGATGATGGCGGTGCCATGCTGATCATCGTGAAAAACCGGAATATCCATCTTTTCTCGCAGGGCCTGTTCAATGATGAAACATTCCGGGGCTTTGATGTCTTCCAGATTGATGCCGCCGAATGTGGGGCCAAGCAGTTTGACGCAATTGATGAACTCATCCACATCCTGAGTATCCACCTCAAGGTCGATGCCGTCCACATCGGCAAACCGTTTGAACAGAACCGCCTTGCCCTCCATCACCGGTTTGGCCGCCAGCGCCCCCAGATTGCCCAGCCCCAGAATGGCCGAGCCATTGG
>DRKK01000258.1 GCA_011051815.1 Sphingomonadales bacterium
AATGACGTCACGAATTTCGGCCCGTTCGTAAAAACGAAAACCGCC
Organism: Sphingomonadales bacterium; assembly: GCA_011051815.1. Classification (GTDB taxonomy): domain Bacteria; phylum Pseudomonadota; class Alphaproteobacteria; order Sphingomonadales; family Emcibacteraceae; genus Paremcibacter. The sequence continues at coordinate 46 of DRKK01000258.1, forward strand.
AATGATCCGGTGGGGAACGCCCAAAGTCAGAAAGCGTTCTTCAAACTCGCGGGTCTGGAATCCGGCCCGGACCAGAACCGCCATTTCGCTCAATTTCTGGCCCTTGCGCTGGCGTTCCTCGATCATGTCGCCGATAGTGCGGGCCTCCTCACGACCATCCCAGACCGGATTGACGGTGATCTTGTCACCGCCGTCCTTGTCGGTCCAGAGCGTCTTGCCCAGACGGCCAATATTGGCACTGATCAAGCCGCCGGACGCGCCCAGAATATGGGTTGTGGAGCGGTAATTCTGTTCCAACCGGACGATTTTTGCGCCGTCAAAATCTTTTTCAAAGCGCAGGATATTACCGACTTCTGCGCCGCGCCAGCCATAGATGGACTGATCATCATCACCGACACAACATATATTCTTGTGGCTTTGGGCCAGCAGGCGCAGCAAAAGATATTGGGCCACATTGGTGTCCTGATATTCATCCACCAGAATATAGCGGAACCGCCGTTGATAGTCGGCCAGCACATCCGGGTTCTTCTGAAACAGGGTCAGGCACAGCAGGATCAGATCGCCAAAATCCACCGCATTTAGTATTTTCAGTCGGGCCTGATATTCGCTGTAAAAGGTGATGGCCTTGCCGTCCGCATAATGATGGGCCTCGTCCTTGGGGACCTGGGCGGGCAGCAGGCCCCGGTTTTTCCAGCCATCAATCAACCCGGCTAGAATGCGTGGGTTCCACCGCTTCTCATCAATATTGTCAGCCCGGACGATTTGTTTGATCAGGCGCAGCTGGTCATCACTATCCAGAATGGTAAAATTACTGGACAGGCCCACCAGATCACAATGATTGCGCAGGATTTTAACCCCGATGGCATGAAAGGTGCCCAGCCAATACATGCTTTCCACCGCATCCCCTATGATAGCCCCCACCCGTTCCTTCATCTCAAGGGCGGCCTTATTGGTGAAAGTCACGGCCAGTATCTGATTGGGATAGGCACTGTTCGTGGTCAGGATATGGGCAAGGCGGGTGATCAGAACACGGGTCTTGCCAGTCCCGGCCCCGGCCAGCACCAGAAGCGGCCCATTGATGGTCTCAACCGCCTGTTTTTGCGGCGGATTCAGGCCGTCAAGATAGGGGGGTTGCCGGGGGGGCTGATTATCCTCAAAGGGAATATCCATTTCGGACAGGTTATCAATATCAAATGGGTCGGACATGGTTTTATATTACTTTATTCTCTGGAAAGTCTCTATTCTTTTTCATCCAGTAGGGCCTTGTTATAGGCTTGCAGGACAAATCGATGGTGCAGGATGCCGATGATTTCTGACTGGGCGTCGTCGGTGACCACGGGCAGGGTTTCCTCACCGCTCATGTCAAACTTCTGGAAAGCGTTTTCCAGACTGTCGGATGGAGACAAGATGACGGGGACGGGGCGACAGAAATCCTGGGCTGTCTGCGCGTCCGGGTCGTTATTTGCCTTTTGCAATTCAGCCACAGTGACCAGCCCGGTGATCTTGCATCCCTCATCCAGAATATAAATATGGCTGTGATGTTCGGTTAGCAGAATTTCCTGAAGTTGATCCCGTGTGGCCATTGTGCTGGCGGTGGCGTAATTGCCGGTCATAAGTTCGCGCACGGATGTGGAGCGCATTACATGACGCGCCCGACCGCCCTCAAGGTCAAGCCCGTCCTGTTTTAACTGCATATGAAAGACCGAGGTTGCGCGCAAAAAATGCTGAGTTATCAGGTTGGAAATTACCACCGATACCATGAGGGCGGCGGTGATCTGGTAATCGCCGGTCAGTTCGAAAATAATCAGGATGGTGGATATGGGGGCCCCCAGAACGGCCGAGGATACTGCGCCCATGCCGACGATGGCATACAGGCCGTAGCTGAAGGTGAAATCCCCGGTCAGGCCCGCGACCCAACTGGCCACAAAACCAAAGGCCCCGCCGACCACCGCGCCCAGAAAGATTGATGGGCTGAAAATACCGGTGCCAAACCGAAAGGCCAGTGAAATAGACGATGCGGCGATTTTTAGGACAATCAGCAATAGCAGCGTCTGAAAGGAAAAGAGTTCCTTTAACACGCCGTCCGTGGTGCCATATCCATGACCCAGAATATAGGGACTGATCAGGGCAAGAAGCCCGATGGCCAGTCCGCCAAAGGCCGGACGCGCCCATTCGGGTATGGGAATCCTGTCGGCGATTCTTTCGGTAAAAAACAGGCTTTTTATGAAAATAATAGCGGCCAGCGCACTGACCATGCCCAGAATGAGGAAAGCCGGAAATTCCCAGAATGTGGAAATATGGTAATTCGGAATGATAAAGGCCGGAAAATCCCCAAGATGAATCCGCGACACAACCGCCGCCGCGACCGAGGCAATGACAATCGGGGCAAAGGCACTGAGCGCATATTGGCCCAGAATGACCTCAAGGGCGAAAAACACCCCGGCAATGGGCGCGTTGAAGGAAGCTGATACCGCTGCCGCCACCCCGCAGCCCAGAATGGTCCGGGCCATTTTGGGCGGCAGATGCAGTTTTCGGGAAATCCATGAGGACAGGGTGGCCCCCAGATGCACAACCGGCCCCTCACGCCCCGCCGCCGATCCGGCCCCGAGGGCTATGGCTGAGGCGAGGGCACTGAACAGCCCCTTGCGGGCGTCAATGACCGTATGATTGACCGCATTTGCCGCCATGACATCGGCGATGCTGTCGGCACGGTTGGCTTTCATGAGATAGCGATAGATAAAGCTTATGATCAGGCCGCCGGTAATGGTGGCGAAAAGAATCCGCTCCGGGGTCAATGTGCTCACATGATCAAGGATATTCTCGTCAGACCGCCCCAGCATAATATCCTGTGTCAGGGCGATCAGCTGGCGAAAACCAATGGCGGCATAGGCCACGCCGATCCCGGTCAGCAGGGCGAGGACGCTGCTGAGAATTTTGTCCCGTTGTCTCAGGCTTTGCAGGCGAAAGGGGGTAAGGAATTTAGGAAGAGACATCATGATACCGCACTTGCCTTGGCGGGTCTGCGAATGGTGATGGACCGGCCCATTTCAGGCGGGCGTTCAAATTTTTTATCATTGTCCAATATGGTGCGCAACTTTGCCATGGTGGTTTTATCAAACCGGGTGGGCATTCTGTTTTCCATATTCACATGGAGGGAGATTTGCTCCAGAGTAGCTGACAGTTTTGTCCGGTCTTTATGGAATAAGCGCATGAAATAATGAATGAATTTACTGTCCACATCCAACAGCTGAAAATGCACGCAAACCGGATCATCCAGCCCTAGTTCCTGTTGATAGGTGACATGATTTTCTAGTGCAAACAGGGACTTCTCACTCTGTTGGACATAATCGGGGCCAAGATCAAGGCTATCCAGAAAGTTGGTCAGGGCTTCGTCAAAAAGAAGAACATAATAGGCCATATTCATATGACCGTTATAATCTATCCATTCTTTTCGAATGGTCGTTTCCAGAAAAACCGGTCCGTATTTCTTTTCTTTTGACATATAAATCCAGAGGAATATCTTATCGCTAAAGGGGATTTATTACCCACTCACATCATATTGTCATCAAAATATTTGAAAATTTTAGGGAATAATAAGAAAACTGTTAATATCTAGGCGGGATACTGGGCTTATATTG
>DRKK01000259.1 GCA_011051815.1 Sphingomonadales bacterium
CCCGCGATGCCATATATACCGCTTTCATATTTTAACGGACAGTCTGACTGATTCTTGAGAGAATTGTGGGATGGGTCCGAAGTCAAAGTTTAAGGACGAGATTATGTCACGCGTATGTGAATTGAGCGGTAAGGCCGTAATGAGTGGTAATAATGTGAGCCACGCCCTGAACAGAACCCGTCGGAAATTCCGGCCTAACCTGATTAAAGCCAAATTGCTGAGCGATATTCTGGGTCAGTCCGTGTCCATGAAAATTTCTACAAGCGCCCTGCGTTCTGTGGAACATAATGGTGGATTGGATAACTTTCTGGTCAAGGCCAGTGATGCCAGCCTGTCGCTGAAAGCCCGCCGTTTGAAGAAACTGGTAAAAAAGAAACTGGCCGATAAAGCCGCCTGATTTTTTATCCAGACAGAGTTTTGAGGAAGCCGCTGTAATGTTCAGCGGCTTTTTTTGTTTATTTCCATCAAAGTTTTCCAATCACTAACAATATGTTAACAAAATAAAGTTATTTTATAGGCCGAATATAAAACACGTTAATTAAGAAGATGATATGGCCAATCCTGAAATCGCAAATGACGAGCTGTCCACCGTAAAGGGTGATGCAGCCCAAGAACATATCTTGATAGAGGTTGCCCGGCGGTTATTTCATGAGCGGGGATATGGCAAGGTAAAACTGTCCGATATTGCCAAGGCAGCGGGCCTGACACAGAAAGAAACCCAGCTGTATTTTTCATCACCGCAGGATATCTGTGTCAGCGTGATCGAATCCCACAGCCAAAGCCAGAACGCTCTGTTTGAGGACATCAATCAAAATACCAACCCCCGTCAGCGGTTAAGTCTTTATCTGGATTCAGTGATTGAAAATACGGACATATTGATTGCGCGCGGTTGTCCCATGACCAACCTGTATTTTGATGTGAAGCGCGAGGACCGTAACCTTGCCTCAGAGGCGGCAGAACTGTTGAAACAACGGCTGGAATGGATCAGGGCGCAATTTGTCGAGATTATGCGGGTAGAAAATAACACCGACCTGCCCGAACGGCTGACCGGGGCCATTCATGGGATCGCCATATTGGCACAGGTCACCGGCAATCCGGATTTGATCCGCAATCAGGTCAATCAGCTAAAATCCTGGATTCGTTCCATGTAAAGGTTAATTCAGGCGTCTTTTGCGTGTCTTGTCATCGAAAAGGCCGGTGAGCTGTTCGGTAATCGCCCCGCCCAGCTGGTCCGCATCCATAACTGTGATCGCATTTTGATAATAGCGGGTCACATCATGGCCGATGCCAATGGCCAGAAGCTCTACGGGCGAGCGTTTCTCAATCCAGTCAATCATGGACCGAAGGTGATCTTCCAGATAATTGGCGCTGTTGGTGGACAGGGTGCTGTCATCCACCGGCGCACCATCAGAGATCACCATCAGGATACGCCGCTCCTCGGTACGGTTCATAAGGCGGCTATGGGCCCAGAGCAGGCTTTCCCCGTCAATATTTTCTTTCAGCAACCCTTCCCGCAGCATCAGGCCCAGATTATTGCGCGTCCGCCGCCATGGGCTGTCGGCGGTTTTATAGACAATATGGCGCAGGTCGTTGAGCCGCCCCGGCTTTTGCGGTTTGCCATTTTCCAGCCATTCCTGACGGCTCTTCCCGCCCTTCCAGGCCTTGGTGGTAAAGCCCAGAATTTCAACTTTCACCCCGCAACGCTCCAAGGTGCGGGCCAGAATATCGGCGCACATGGCGGCGATGGTGATGGGCCGCCCGCGCATGGAGCCGGAATTATCGATCAGCAGGGTCACCACCGTATCTTTGAATTCGGTGTCATTTTCCACCTTGAAGGACAGGGCGTGCAACGGATTGGTCACCACCCGGGTCAGGCGGCTGGTGTCCAGTATGCCTTCCTCAAGGTCAAAATCCCATGACCGCCTCTGTTGGGCCATGAGCATACGCTGAAGCCGGTTGGCCAGTTTTGATATGATCCCATGCAGGCCGCTGAGCTGTTGATCCAGATTACGGCGCAGAAAGGACAGCTCATCTGCATCACACAGGTCTTCGGCGGCAATGGTCTCATCATATTCGGTGCTATAGACGCTGTAGCGCGGCCCCTGCGCCTGATCGGTGGTCAGGTCATTGGGGTTGAACAGAGCCTTGGTCATGGCCTCTTCGGCCATCATGTCGTCAATCATATCTTCGGATAATTCTGATGCCATGTCGCTGCTGTCCGAGGCACCATCACTGTCGTCCGCATCTTGTTCGCCCTCTTCCTGACTGTCATTATCTTCACCCTCGCCGTCATCACTGCTGTCTTCGTCGGGCAAATCCTGATCATCGGGATTATCGTCAGAATTAGGGGCTTTGTTCTTGTCCTCGCCCTCGAAATCCTCGGCCAGATCAAGGTCGGAAATGATTTTCCGGCTGATACGGCTAAAGGCTTCCTGATCGCCCATGTTGTCGCAGAGTGCGTCCAGATGTTCGGCGGCCTTGGCCTCAATGGCGGTGCGGAATTGGTTGACGATTTCGTTGGTGACCTCCGGCGGGTGGGCATGGGTCAGCCGTTCCCGCACCAGAAGTTTCAGAATATCGCCGTAGGGTACTTCTTCTGCATTGGCGGACAGGCTCAGGCGGTTTTTGGTGTAATGGCCCTCCAATGTGGCGGCCAGATTCCGGGCCACGCCGGGCATTTTGGTGGCGCCGATGGCCTCCACCCGGGCCTGTTCAATGGCTTCAAAAACGCCCTCGGCCTCCGGGTTGCCCGTGGGGACATATTTCTCATGCAGGGCCGCATTATGATAGCGCAGACGCAGGGCATAGGCATCGGCGGCCCCGCGCACATTGGCCACATCCGCCGCCGTAAGATCAACGGACAGCAGGGGCAGGCGGCCACTGGCGGCGGACATATCGCTGTCCTCCGCGCCGTAACTTACCTCAAGTTCCGGTTTCTCCGCGATGGCCCGCACGGTGGCGGAAACGGCGTGTTTGAACTGGTCAAGTCTATGGGCGGCTTTCTTGGGCATTTTATTCGGGCAACACCACCGGTGCGATGGCTGATTCGGGCAGTTCCTCCCCAAAACAGCGCTGGTAATATTCGGCGACCACGGGCCGTTCCAGCTCATCACATTTATTGAGGAAGGTCAGCCGGAAGGCGAAGGCTACATCCTTGAATATTTCCATATTCTCTGCCCATGTGAGGACCGTACGCGGTGACATGACCGTTGAAATGTCGCCGTTGATAAAGCCACTGCGGCTCAGATCGGCCACCTGTACCATCTGCTTGATCAGTTTCTGGCCCTTTTCATCCTGTAATAACGGCAGCTTGGCCAGCACGATATTTTCCTCAACCTCATGGGGCAGGTAACCCTGCTCTATATTACCAGGATGGCTAATTTTGGCC
>DRKK01000260.1 GCA_011051815.1 Sphingomonadales bacterium
GTCATAATATCCAGATTACCCGCATAGGCTGGCAGATAATGGGCCGCGCCCTCTACCTCCAGATAAACCGACGTCTTTATCCCTTCAAATTCGCCGTAACCGGGGATTTTCAGGGGATTGTTAGAGCCGAAACGCTCAAATTGTACCTTTTGCTTCAAACGGTAACCGGGCACATAGGATTGTACCTGCGCCACCATATCCTCAATGGATTTTTCAATTTCCGCCTCGTCCGCCATCTCGCACAGGGTAAAGACCGTATCCCGCATCAGCAAAGGCGGTTCGGCAGGATTCAGGATGATAATCGCCTTGCCCTTGCCCGCGCCGCCCACTTTTTCAATGGCAAGGCGGGTGGTTTCGGTAAATTCATCAATATTGGCCCGGGTGCCTGGCCCCGCCGACTTGGATGATATACTGGCAATAATTTCCGCATAATGGACCTTGGCCACTTTGCTGACCGCCGCCACGATGGGGATTGTCGCCTGCCCGCCGCAGGTGACCATATTCACATTGGGCTGATCCAGATTGGCTTCCATATTCACCACCGGCACCGTATAGGGGCCAATGGCCGCCGGGGTCAGGTCAACGATGACTTTGCCCGCCGCGCGGCAAACCTCATCATGATGTTTATGAGCATAGGCCGATGTGGCATCAAAGACGATTTTAATATCGTCCCATACGCTGAGCTTTTGCAAACCCTCTATCCCGTCAGAGGTGGTCGCCACCCCCAAACGGTCCGCCCGGGCAAGACCGTCCGAGGCCGGGTCCACCCCGACCATGGCGCCCATTTCCAGAATATCGCTGGTACGCATGATCTTGATCATCAAATCGGTGCCGATATTGCCCGACCCGATAATCGCTACTTTAACCTTCGTCATTTGTCTGTTTTCCTATTTCCAAAAACTGTGTCTATTGCCGCAACGGCACAGGCCTCGTCCCCGGCCTCGCTGCTGCCGGATATGCCTACCGCGCCCACGGCTTCCCCGTCGATGATCACCGGCATCCCGCCGCCAAAAAAGGCCAGACGGTCATATGCGGTCAAACCATCCAGAACGCGCGGGGCCTCATGGCCCAGATTTTCCGCCATCTCGCGGGTTCCTGTGCTGAAACTTACCGCCGTAAAGGCCTTGTCCTGGGCAATGGCACCACAAGCGGCCGGGGCCCCGTCCACCCGGGCAAAGGCCAGCAGATCACCGGCCTGATCCACCACCGCAATGGCTGTCTTCCACCCTTGAGCAATGGCATAATCTCGCGCTGCCTTGGCCAGCTGCAGGGCAGTGTCTGAATCTATGGTTGAGCGTGTAATGATACCCGTCATGCTATTCTCATTCCTTAATCCGTAAGAGGTCCGATCACACAAAGGCGGCCCGAACTGAACCCAGCCCGGAAATGCGAAGTTCATACACACCGGGACCAGGTACCGCGACCATGGGGCCAAGCGCACCGGATAGAATGGTATCTCCCGCCATAAGCGGACGTCCGACCTCAACCATGGTTTTGGCCAGCCACAGGGTTGCATTCAGGGGGTTCCCAAGGCAGGCCGCCCCGGCCCCAGTGGATACCGGCTCGCCCTGATGTTCGATCACCATACCGCAAAGATGCAGGTCAAGTTCCGACAAGGCGCGTGGTTCCGTACCCAGCACATAAAGGCCGGATGAGGCATTATCCGCCACCGTATCCATAATTTTGATATTCCAGTCGGCAATGCGGCTGTCAACGATTTCAATGGCCGCCACCGCATAATCAATGGCCTGCATCACATCGGTGATGGTCATCTGCTCCTGCGTCAGGTCACTTTTCAGAACAAAGGCTATTTCGCCTTCGATTTTGGGCTGCATCAGACGATCCAGCGGCACATCTTCACCGTCCGCATAGGCCATATCCGCGTAAAGCATCCCAAAATCCGGCTGGCCCACGCCCAGCTGTTTCTGCACCGCACGCGCGGTCAGGCCCGTCTTGCGGCCCACCAGTCGGCGGCCTTGCTTTAGCCAGTGATCCGTATTGATATTCTGGATGGCATAGCCCGCCGCAATATCATCGGCCGCGATAAAATCATGGAGTGCGGCGCAAGGTGTCCCGCTGTCATGGGCGGCCCTGATCATTTCTGCGGCTTTTTTTATGTCCGCTTCAGTTGTTTTCGTCATTATTCAACCCTTAGAGTTTCACGCAGATATTGCGCATTTCCGTATAAAATTCCAGACTGTGAACCCCGCCTTCCCGGCCAATGCCCGACTGTTTCGAGCCGCCGAAAGGCGTGCGCAGGTCCCGCAGGAACCAGCTGTTGACCCAGGTGAGGCCGCTTTCGATCTGTCCGGCTACCCGGTGAGCGCGGGAAAGATTTTCCGTCCAGATAGAACTGGCCAGCCCATAAACCGTGTCATTGGCCCGCCGGATAACCTCATCCTCATCATCGAATGGGGAAATATGGCAACAGGGGCCAAAAATTTCTTCGCGCATGATGGCACTATCATCATCAAGCCCGGTCCAGATGGTGGGTTCCACCCATGCCCCGCCTGACAAGGCATCCCCCATATCCGGGACGCCCCCCCCCGTAACGACATTAGCGCCCAATTTTTTGGCCAGCGCATAATAGCCCAAGACCTTGCCCTGATGTTCCTTGCTGATCAAAGGCCCCATATTGGCCCCGTCATCAGGTGCGCCCAGTTTCAAGCCTTCTGCGCCTGTTTTCAGACGACTGACAAATTCATCAAATATGGGCCGTTCCACATATACCCGTTCGGTACCAAGGCAGACCTGACCGCAATTGACAAAGACCGAGCGCATGACGCCCTCTATGGCCTTGTCCATGTCACAATCGGCAAAGACAATAGCCGGGTTTTTACCGCCAAGCTCCATGGATATGTCGCGCATGCCCACGGCGGCAGCCTGCATAATGGCGGTGCCAGTACTGGTTTCCCCGGTAAAGGTAATCGCGTCCACCCCGGGATGCTGGGTAAGATAAGCCCCGGCACTTTCCGGACCAAAACCATTCACCACATTATAGACCCCCGGCGGCATTCCGGCCTCATTCATGACCTCCCCCAGCAAAGACGTGGTCAGGGGAGTTTCTTCGGAAGGTTTCACCACAACCGTATTGCCACACGCCAGCGCCGGGCCAACTTTCCATGTCATAAGCAGCAAGGGCAGGTTCCATGGTGAAATCACCGCGATCACCCCCTTGGGCGCCCGAATGGCATAATTCAAGGCCCCGGTGCCATCAGGTGTCGGCATGGTAAAGGCCTCGGTCGGGGTATTCTTGATCACATCGGCAAAGACCTTGAAATTGGCCGCGCCGCGTGGAATATCGATATGGCTGGCCAGCGATTTAGGCTTGCCCGTATCGCGGCATTCCGCCTCCAGAAATTCATCAAAGCGGGCGTTGATACCATCAGCCACCTTATAGAGGATGGCCACCCGTTCGTCGGTGGTCATTTTGCCCCATGGACCGTTCAAGGCCGCCTGTGCCGCCGTGACCGCCGCATCCACTTCCGGTTTCAACCCTTCATGCACATCACAGATCACAGACCCGTCCACCGGGCTGATATTCTGAAAAACCTTGCCCGACGTCCCCGCCGTATAGGCACCGTTAATAAAGTGCATCACTGCCTTTTTTGACATTCTTAGTCCTTAAGTAATTCTAATATATGAAGGAATAACCAGCCTTTGGATATAACTACAACTTATATATCCAAAGACCGGCTACCTTGGGCAAACTTACGTCACTACCGTCATGAAACGATCATTCAATTCACGCTCATAATAGAAAATGGCCTTGCCAACAGAGCTTGCCTTCCAGACCCTGAGGGGGTTATCAGGATAATAATGATACCCTCCGGCGAAGACCTCATTCCGGTTGCCACTGGGGTCAAAGAAATAGATGGTCATGCCACGGGTAATGCCGTGACGTGTGGGGCCAATATCCCGGGACACATCATAGCGGGTAATGATATCAGCGGCGGCACCAATAGAACTCCAGTCTTCCACAAGGAACGACACATGATGCAATTTCCCGTCTTCCTCATGACGGACAAGGGCCAGATCATGGGCTTTGTTTGAGCAGGTCAGGAACAGGGCTATAATCATACCAGTATCATCATCCACCACCATTTCGGAAACGCTGAAACCCAGAATTTCCTCAAAGACTTTTTTGGTACCGTCAATATCGCCGCCGTAAAGCAGGCAATGGTCAAAGCGAATCGCCTTCATACCCTGAGGGTCCAGTTGGGACACATCAGGATTATTGGTCATGGGGCCATTATCGGACAGCTCAATTTCCGCATAAAGGTCAAAGCGGTGACCCGTGGGGGCCACAAAGCTGATCCGGCGGCCAACACCGGGCTGCTCACCTGCCGCGACAGTGGTTACTTCATAACCGCCAGCCGCAAGTTTGGTTGCAAAATCATCAAGACTTGCTTCGCTGCAGACCTTAAAGGCCATAAGGTCAAGACCCGCCTCATCACATTCGCGAAGCACAATACTATGCCGGTCAAATTCATCATAGGCTTTCATATATACCCGGCCATCACTTTCGGTACTGACCAACGTCAGGCCGATCCGGTCCCGATAATGCACGATTGCCTCTGCCATATCCAGCACACGGACTTGAACAAATCCGGGCCGTAAAACACCATTTAACGCCATTTCTCACTCCTCATTTTTCACAGTTACGGTCAAATCACTTTTGGGAAATGCTTTGCAGGCAAGGGCATATCCATCATCCCTTTCCACCTGCGTCACATGCTTGATACTCATCTTCCCGGTTTCATACTCGCCCTTGGTCACCCTGATCTTGCAGACCCCGCAGCCGCCATTCCGACAGCCCACGGGAATATTGCTTATTCCCTGCCGCGCCATGGCCTTCAACAAAGTCTCATCCGCAAGACAGGTGATTACCTTGTCAGACCCTTCTACGCTCACCCGAAACGCGGCCTTGCCCATGACGTTCTTAAATCCTTTTAAACAGGGGGGAGCGCTTGTCCCCGGCACCGTCCGCCTTGCTCAGAAATTTCTCACAGTATATATCATTCTCAAACAGACGGCCCTTCATAAGCGCCCGTATAGAGGCCTCTATCATGGGCGGCGGCCCACAGAGATAGGCCTGATGGCCGGCGAAACTACCGTCAAAAAAGCGCTCCGCCGCCTCATGAACAAAACCTGTTTCCCCGTCCCAGTCATCCCCGTCCTTCTTATCTGACAGGGCCGGGATATAAGCGAAATTGTCATGTTTTTCCGCCAAGGCCGTGAAATAATCCTGATAATACAGATCGCCCTTTGACCGGACCCCGTGGAACAGGGTCAGTTTTTGCCCGTATCCATCCGCCAGCAATTCATCTATCATGGCCTTGGGACTGGACAGCCCCGTTCCGCCTGCGATGAATATCATCGGTTTATTCTGTGATTTCCGAACAAAGAAATGGCCGTACGGGGCCGAGAATGACAAGGCATCCCCCTCTGCCAGCTTACCATGCAGATAGCTGGTCCCCTTACCCTCCGGCACCAACCGCACATGAAGTTCCACATGATCCGCCTTGTCCGGTGAATTGGCAATAGAAAAGGCGCGGGGGCCGTCCACGCCGGGAATCTCAAGCTGAATATACTGACCGGCTTGAAATTCCATATCCCCGTCCAGTGAAATAATAATCTTTTTCACATCCGGGGTCAGGTCGGTAATTTCAGTAACCGTTCCCGTATAATCACAGATGGGTAGATATTCGGCGTCTTCGTCTTCGTCAATATCCGCCTCTATCACCACATCACTTTCCAGCGTACAGACACAAGCCAGCGCCTTGCCGTCATCCCGCTCAAAGTCCATGAGGGCAAAAGGAGACGCATCACCAAGATCCACATCGCCCTCTACCACATCCACCTTACAGGTGCTGCACAGACCGTGGTTGCACTGATAGGGGATATAGATACCGGCGCGCAGGCAGGCATCCAGAATGGTCTGACCTTCTTCGACCTCAATCACCTCACCGATGGGTTCTATGGTAAGCTCGTAACTCATCAGCTGTGAGAACCCGCGATACCTTCAAGGCCCGGCGTCCAGAAACGGATCAGGGATTTATGGCCAAGGCCGTTATCGGCAAGGCTTTTGCCCAGGTCCGGAGTAAAGTCAGCCCCATCCAGCGTCCATTTTACTGCGTCCCAGTCAATTTTCTCAAAATCCGGGTGCTTGTTATATACGCCGGGCAAAACCTCCTGCACCAATGCGCCGAACGGCATTTCAGGGGGCAGAGGCAGGCAGACCGGGGCGCAGAACAGCAGATGCTGTTCCCAGTTAATATAGGTCAGTTGATTGCCGTGGAAATTTTCCACTTTGTCCAGTGGCTCAAATTCATATTTCCCGATGGAAGTTACAGACATCTCATCAATCCTTATTCTAAAAATGTTTTACATTCAGGCTTTCTTACGATGGTCCTGCCATTCGTCCCAAAGCTTCTGATCGGGCGAGCCCTTATATTCCATATTGTCCGCGCCCAGATTAAAGTTGTACCACTTAAGCACGTCCGGCACCTCGGCCCCGCCGCAATTGCCTTGATAAATCTGATGAACCGGCAACCAGGCCTGAACATATTTTTCAGGCTCATAATCAAAAATGTCCTTACAACCATGAGAACAGGGGTGATATTTATCGCCGTTATATTCCGAGACTTCAAAGGATATGGTTGTCGGGTCGTCCATATCGGTAAAGCCCATGGGAATTTGGCAGACCTGACACAGCATGGGCAAGGTATCATTGTAAAAACGCCGTCCGGCCTTTTCTTCCTTATCAAGATACTCAAGACGTGGCCGATAATATTTATCGAAAGTATTCGGATATTTCTCTGACAGCCAGTCCAGCTCTTCCTTCTCCGGAATCCATGTATGGAAGGCCGCCGCATGGGTATAGTTATAGAAAATATGCCATGCCTGATGGCTGAGATGTTCAGCTTCCTTGGTGGCAATATCGGCATATTTCGGCGGCTTGATACCATAGCGGGCCAGATCCGCGAACAGAGCACCACCCGCTTCGGTAAAGTAAATGTCCCAAGCCTCACGCCATGACATCACCCGCTTGGGCAACATATAGTCCATCATCATGGCCACAAGGGTCAGCATACGGGTCCCGCGCCAGAACCATTTATCCATCCAGCGCTGAACGATGGGAATATTACGTTCGTCCTGCTCCAGCATGAATTTAATCACTTCCAGCCCAAGGGTCATATGACGGGCCTCATCGGACTGGGCCGAGAAACCAAAGGTCACCGTTGCCATATCCCCGTTAAAGGCCGCGCCGGACATGAACGGCACAAACAACAGATTGGTCAGCA
>DRKK01000261.1 GCA_011051815.1 Sphingomonadales bacterium
AATACTGAATATGGCCTCTGTACTGCCCGCCGCACCTAGCAAATGGCCAATAGCGGATTTTGTGGATGACATGGCCACCTGTCCCGCCGCATCACCAAACAGCCTTTTAACCGCATTAAATTCAATTTCATCACCGAGCGGTGTTGAGGTGCCGTGAGCATTGATATAGCCAATGTCTTCAGGCGAAAGACCTGCTCGTTTAAAGGCCGCCTGCATGGCGCGGTAACCGCCGCTACCGTCTGGTGCCGGCGCCGTCACATGATAGGCATCTCCGCTAAGGCCGTAGCCTACGACTTCGGCGTAGATATGAGCACCGCGTTTTTTGGCGTGGTCATATTCCTCAAGAATCACCATTCCAGCTCCCTCGCCAACGACGAAACCGTCCCGGTCCCGGTCATAAGGACGGGACGCCTTTTGCGGCGTATCATTGAAATGCGTGCTCAATGCCTTGGCTTGGGCAAATCCGGCAACGCCCATTTCACAAATAGCTGCTTCACCGCCGCCTGCTACCATAACATCTGCATCATCAAGGGCAATCATCCGCGCCGCATCGCCGATGGCATGGGTTCCTGTGGCACATGCGGTGACAATCGCATGGTTCGGACCTTTCAAACCATTACGGATAGACACATTGCCGGAAATAAGATTAATCAGACAGCGGGGAATAAAAAACGGGCTGACCCGGCGCACACCACGCTCATGCATAATAATGGATTCTTTTTGAATGCCGGGAAGTCCGCCAATTCCTGACCCGGTTAAGATACCCGTGCGCCATTGGTCTTCATCACTTTCCGGTTTCCAGCCCGCATCTTCCAACGCCATTTCTGCCGCCGCAATACCATACAGGATAAAGTCATCAATCCGGCGGCGCTCTTTTGCGCTCATCCAGTCATCAGGGTTAAATGTGCCTTCACTGCCATCGCCCAGCGGAACTTCACAGGCGATTTTTGCCGACAGGCCTTCAGGGTCAAATCTGGTGATCGGTCCGGCACCGGATTCTCCGGCGATTAGGCGTTTCCAGGTTTCCTCTACCCCGGATGCAAGCGGGGTAACAAGCCCCAATCCTGTAACAACTACTCGTCTCATCATTTCATCTTTTCCCTTGTAATGACTTGGCGTTAATTAAAAGCAGAATATACTAAAAATAACAAGACCGCGAATACTATATCTTTACAGTTAAAAGACACAGCATGTCGCGGCCAAAATTATTTTGCCGTACCTATGTTAACGGACAACATAAGCAGAGCTTATCAGGCATTCGCACTGATGAAATCAATAGCATCCTTCACGGTGAGGATTTTTTCGGCGGCATCATCGGGGATTTCACAACCGAATTCTTCTTCAAATGCCATCACGAGTTCAACGGTATCGAGGCTATCCGCGCCCAGATCATCAATGAAGCTTGAACTATCTGTAACCTTGTCGTCTTCAACGCCCAAATGTTCAACAACAATTTTTTTTACGCGTTCAGCTACGTCACTCATAGTAATATCCCTATTTTTAGGGGGCGTTTAAGCCCGGGGTTTGATAATCACAAAAACAGTATTTAATACTCTATTTTCCTTTTGCAAGCAAAAGCAATAAAAAACTGATTTCAAATTGTTAAATAATATTTTCTAAATACGATTAATATTCTTCGGAGGCTTCCTAGCACATTACATCGGCCCTTGCCAAGAATAATATCATATCATGGCCATACCGCCATTAATATGAAGCGTCTGACCCGTAACATAAGCGGCCTCTGCGCTGGCCAGATACAATGCCCCTGCCGCAATTTCATCCGCAATGCCCAGCCTTTTCATGGGCACATTGGCCAAAAGGTTATTTTTCTGGTCATCGGACAAAACATCTGTCATCGGACTTTCAATAAAGCCCGGTGCAATGCAGTTCACCGTAATATTACGCGAGGCAAGCTCTTGGGCCAGACTTTTGGTCATACCGATCATGCCCGCTTTCGAGGCCGCATAATTGGCCTGTCCCGGATTTCCGGTCACGCCAACGATGGAGGTAATATTGATCATGCGGCCCCAACGGCGTTTCATCATGCCGCGCATCAGGCCTTGGGACAATTTAAAGGCCGCCTTCAAATTTACCTGCATCACATCGTCCCATTCCGCATCCTTCATGCGCATGGCGATATTATCGCGCGTGATACCCGCGTTATTGACCAAAATATCCACCTGACCCATGGCTTCTTCCGCCGCCTTGGGCAAAGCCGCCACAGACTCTGGGTCCGACAGATTGGCCGGAACCACAAACGCCCGTTCGCCAAGTTCAGCCGCAAGCTGTTCCAAAGGATCCACCCGCGTACCGGATAAAGCAACCTTTGCACCGCTATTATAAAGGGCCGTGGCAATGGCTTTACCAAGGCCACCGGAAGCTCCGGTCACCAAAGCGCATTTTCCGTCCAGATCAAACATCATTCATCTCCTGCTTTTACAAAGGCTTCAATATCGGCAGGGCTTTGCAGGGAAAGACCTGTCATATCCCGGCAAATACGCCGCACCATACCGGTCAGGACTTTGCCCGCCCCGGCCTCAACCACTCTGTCCACGCCAAGTTCATTCATTTTAAGAATTGATTCCCGCCAGCGCACCCGGCCCGTAACCTGTTCCACCAGATATTTCCGGATATTTTCCGGGTCACTCTCCGGAGCCGCTGTCACATTGGCTATCACAGATACGCAAGGCGCAGAAATTACGGTTTCTGCCAGCGCTTCCGCCATTTCATCGGCAGCAGGCTGCATTAGGGAACAATGAAAAGGCGCACTGACCGGTAACAGGATGCCCCGTCTGGCCCCTTTTTCCTTGGCGATTACAATGGCCCGTTCCACGGCCGCCTTATGGCCGCTGATCACAACCTGACCATCCGCATTGTCATTAGCTGCGGTGCAGACCTCGCCCTCGGCGGCTTCCTTGGCGACCTCTTCTGCCACATCGAAGTTCAGGCCCAGTATGGCGGCCATGGCCCCCACCCCGATTGGAACTGCCCGTTGCATGGCCTCTCCCCGAAGTTTTAGCAACCGCGCCGTATCGGCCAATCCAATGGCCCCGGAGGCGGTAAGGGCAGAATATTCACCCAGAGAATGACCGGCCACATAGGAGGCCACCTGATCCAGCTTTACATCGAAATCTTTTTCCAATACCCGCATCACCGCCACACTGACCGCCATAAGAGCGGGTTGTGCATTCTGGGTCAGGGTCAGGTCATCTTGCGGCCCGTCAAACATCAGTCCCGATAGATTTTGCCCCAGGGCATCATTTATTTCTTCAAAAACCTGTGCGGCAACTGGCATATTCTCAGCCAATTCCCGGCCCATGCCAACGGTCTGGCTACCCTGACCGGGGAAAACAAATGCACTGCTCATAATATGGAAAATCCTCTTTATCTCTTTTATCTGGAATATGTCATAATCTCTTTTATCTGGAATATGTCATAGCAACTGGCACAATTCTGTCAAGAATTCTGTTGCCTTTCAAAGCCAAAATATCCCTTGTCATTGCCAGACTTTCCTGTATATTGCGCCGCTTCAGGGTGTTCTTGTTTGGGACGCCTCGGTTTGCTGTGTCGGTTAATTATATAATGTGACGATTTGATATTCGTAATCACCCCGCCCGAAAAACCGTTAAATGAACATTAAACACAAGGAGTAGCCTGCGAATGGCTTTATATGAACATATATTTATCGCGCGCCAGGATATCCAACCTCAACAGGTTGAAGCGATTACCAAAGATTTGACCAAAATCGTTGAAGATAATGGCGGCAAAGTAACCAAGACGGAACAATGGGGTCTGCGTACCCTTGCCTACCGGATTAAAAAATACAAAAAAGGTCACT
>DRKK01000262.1 GCA_011051815.1 Sphingomonadales bacterium
CCGTCTGACAAGGGGGTTAAGTCGGCCTGCAATGCCTGTCCCCGTCCCCGCCGTAACGTCATGGCGGCATAATCCACCAGTGCCGCCTCATGGACACTGATATGCAGCCCCTTATCTGTGCGCATGGTAAGCGGTGTATGGACATGGCTGATCTCTGTCAGGGGGGTTTTGCGGTACAGATATTCATATCGGTTCCACCCCCGCGCCGGTATCCACCATGCGGTGGCCGGGTCGCTGATGCGAAATTCGGTCAGCTCGTCGATAATCGCCACCTCCCCCAAGTTTTTCTGCTTGGGCAATTCGTACCGAAACCCAACACCGTCATCATAAACCCTGAACGTCAGAACCATCCGACGTTTCAGGCCATCACTCACGGTCATGCGCAGTTCATTATAATGGTTACGGATATTTTCTTTCTCACCCCAAGGCTGGGTCCATGTTTCATCAAAAGATGTTTTAGCAAAACTGGCATGGGTAAAACCGCCGTCCAGATGGAGGGCATCCTTGAACCGCAGGCCTAGTCTGGATTTTGCAATCACTATCTCGCCGTGGCGGCTCACCTGATAATAGGGGATCTGCCCCTCCAAGCCCACGGTTACCGTCAGGATATTACCCGGTGAGGTGACCGTCCCCGCATCGCTGTGAGCCACCGCCGAATAAAATATGACACCAATGAACAGTATGATTGCCCTGAAAATTTTATTTCTCCCATTTATTTTATATACTTATCATCCTAGAGCCTGCGAGCCTATGAGAACAAGCCATAACATACGTATTCAGGATAAGAATATTTCATGAATACGTATGTTATCACTTGCCGCCCAAAGGTGGGGGAGGTTACTCTGAGCCTTATCTATGTGAGGATGGGACACCACTATGAATGATCGTAAAATTCGCCATATCGCCGTTGTCGGTGGCGGCACTGCCGGATGGATGGCGGCGGCGGCGCTGGTCAATGCCCTGCGCGGCAATTGCCGGGTCAGCCTGATTGAATCAGAAGACATTGGCGTGGTCGGCGTTGGTGAGGCTACTATCCCTCCGATCAAGCTGTTTAACCAGAGCCTTGGCCTTGATGAAAATGATTTCCTGCGCCATACCCAAGGCACCTTCAAGCTGGGCATCCAATTCGTTGACTGGGCAAAAAAAGGACAGCATTATTTCCATCCCTTTGGCCAGTATGGTGCAGATTTTGACTCCGTTCCCCTCTATCACTATTGGCTGCAAGCCCGCGCACAGGGTGATGAAACATCGCTGGATGATTATTCCATGGCCTGGGTCGCGGCCAAGAACGGTAAATTCAACAAGCCAACACAAGATCCCAAACTTGTCCAGTCCACCTTTGACTATGCCTATCATTTTGATGCCATTCTGTACGGCAAATATTTACGCGGTTACGCAGAGCAGAGAGGCGTTGAACGCATAGAAGGCCGGGTCGTCGATACCCATCTACGGCCCGAAGACGGCTTTATCGACCATATTCTAATGGAAGACGGCACAAAGGTCGCGGCGGATCTTTTTATCGATTGCACCGGATTTCGGGGATTATTGATCGAAGATGCTCTTAAAACCGGCTATGAAAACTGGAGCCATTGGCTGCCTTGCGATCGGGCCATTGCGGTTCCCTGTGCCAATGAAGACACCCTTACCCCCTATACAAGGTCAACGGCGCTGGACGCGGGTTGGCAATGGCGCATCCCTTTGCAACACCGTATGGGCAATGGTTATGTTTATTGCAGTGATTATATCAGCGAAGATGAGGCCACGACGGTTTTGCTGGACAACCTGAGCGGCGACCCATTGGCCGGAACGCGGGTGTTGGGCTTTACCACCGGACATCGCAAGAAATTCTGGAACAAAAACTGTATCGCTATTGGCCTGAGCAGTGGCTTTCTGGAGCCATTGGAATCCACCAGCATCCATTTGATTCAGTCAGCGGTGACCCGCCTGCTGGCCCTGTTTCCCAACCGGGATTTCGACCCGCTGGCACAGCAGGAATATAACCGGATCACACTGGCAGAATATGAGGCCACCCGGGATTTTATCATTCTCCATTACAAGGCGACCGAACGGCGGGATGCGGAACTATGGCGTTATGTGGCCAATATGGATATTCCCGCCAATCTGAAATATAAAATGGACCATTTCCGCAGTGGCGCGCGCATCGTGGCCAGCGATTATGAACTGTTCCAAAATCCGAGCTGGCTTGCGGTGATGGTCGGGCAGCATGTCTGGCCGGAACATTATGCGCCGCTGGCCGACCTGCGCGGTATTGACGGGGCGCGGATGCTAAGCGGCCTGCGCCGGGTGATGGGCGACGCCGTCAGCGTCATGCCAAGCCACCAGGATTATATCGACCATTACTGCCGCGCGGCGGCGCAATGACGGGCGATAAAGTCTGCCTGAGAGGGAATGGGCGTTAACGCCTGATCCTGAATTTGACGAATATTATTCATATATTCCATTGCCTTGTCAGACTCCACCTGATGAGCTAACGCATGATAGCTATCCGGCATCAACCCCTGCCCCACCATAACCTGAAGCCAGGAATTTTCCGCAAAAAGCTCGACCGTATCCCAAAATATGCGCCCGTTGGATTTAAACAG
>DRKK01000263.1 GCA_011051815.1 Sphingomonadales bacterium
AGCAAAATTTTCAGGCAGGGGAATACGCAATTTATCCCGCCGCTGAATGACCCGCACCAGTCGCCGCCCCGCCAGCAGGGGAATGATGCCATTCTTCACGGTCTCGACTTCGGGCAGTTCAGGCATATCTTCTCTCTCATCATCAAAATAAATACTGGTACAGCATGGACCAGTGGTTTATGTTGCCCGGCATGATAAAAGATAATTCACAAGAAACCACCCATTTCGGTTTCAAGACCGTAGACAAAGACTCCAAACAGGGTCTGGTTCGTAATGTATTCGACAGTGTCGCCAAGAAATATGACATCATGAATGATGTGATGAGCGGCGGCCTGCACCGGTTGTGGAAAGACGACATGATCCGGGTCATGCGCCCGACGGCGGGTATGAAGCTGCTGGATGTGGCAGGCGGCACCGGGGATATTGCCTTTCGTTTTCTGGAGGCTGCGAACAGGCGGCAAAAAGATAGTGACCGTCCCGCCGAAGTCACGGTCTGTGACATCAATGCCAGCATGTTGGAAGTGGGCCGGGACAGGGCCATCGACCGGGGAATATTGCATCATATTGAATGGGTCTGCGGTAATGCGGAATCCCTGTCCTTTCCCGATAACAGCTTTGATGCCTATAGCATCGCTTTCGGCATCCGCAATGTGACCAATATTGACAAGGCTCTGGCCGAGGCTTACCGGGTTTTGAAACCGGGCGGGCGGTTTCTGTGCCTTGAATTCAGCAAGCTGGATATGCCCCTGCTCAGCGATTTATATGACAGCTACAGCTTTCATATTCTGCCGCGCTTTGGTCAGATGATCACCGGGGATAAAGAGTCCTATCAATATCTGGTGGAAAGCATCCGCCAGTTCCCGCCGCAGGAGGCCTTTAAAAAACTTATCGAGGATGCCGGATTTCAGCGGGTGACCTATCGCAATATGACCGGCGGCGTGGTCGCCCTGCATTCAGGATGGAAGATATAGAGTGTTTAAAAGTCTCCGTCATATGGGTCATTTGATCAGGGTAGCCTTTGTGCTGTCACGTCATGATGCGCTCATGGACCTGTTGTCCCTGTTTGGCGAACAGCCCAAGGCATTGACCAGACTGCGGAAATTGCGCAACCTGAAAATGCCCGCCCCAGAGGACACGCCCAAAAGCAAGCTGGTGGATGCTTTCCAGTCCCTCGGCCCCAGTTTTATCAAAATCGGTCAGGCCATGGCCACCCGGCCCGACATTATCGGCCCGGATGTGGCCCTTGACCTGATGCGGCTTCAGGACAAAGTCCCGCCCTTTCCCGGCAATGAGGCCATCCGTATCATAGAGGAGGAACTGGGCGCACCTCTGGATGAGCTGTTTTCTGACTTTGACCACGAGCCTGTGGCTGCCGCCTCCATCGCACAGGTGCATTTTGCCACCACACAGGACGGGCGGCGGGTGGCAGTCAAAGTTTTGCGCCCCGGTATTGAAAAGGCCTTTGCCCGCGATCTCGAAAGTTTTTTATGGCTGGCACGCCTTGTGGAACGCTTTTCCGCCAAGGCCCGGCGTCTGCGCCCCACATCGGTGGTGGAAACCATATCCGAGACCATCGCCCTTGAGCTGGATTTACGTTTTGAAGCCGCCGCCGCATCAGAGTTAAAAGACAATTCTGCCAGCAACGAAAATTACACGGTACCCGATATAGATTGGGACCTGACCAGCCGCCGGGTATTATGTACCAGTCTTGTAGATGGCATCCCCTTTTCCCGAAAGGCGGAGATGGTCACGGCGGGCTATGACCTGAAAATACTGGCCGAAGGGCTGGTCCACAGCTTTCTGCGTCAGGCCCTCTATGACGGTTTCTTCCACGCAGACCTGCACCAGGGCAATCTGTTCGCCTGTGCGGGCAATAAAATCACCGCCATTGATTTCGGCATCATGGGCCGCATCGACAAGAAAACCCGCCGGTGCCTTGCCGAGATTCTCTATGGCTTTATCAAGCAGGATTACGACCTGATTGCCCGCGCCCATTTTGACATTGGTTATGTGCCGCCGGATCAGTCACTGGAAAAATTCAAACAGGCCATCCGGGCCATTGGCGCGCCCATCGCCGGCAAACCGGTGGCGGAAATTTCCGTGGGTAAATTACTGGCCCAGCTGTTTGAAACCACCGAGACTTTTAACATGCAGACTCAGCCTCAGCTTATTCTGCTACAAAAAACCATGGTCACGGTGGAGGGGGTCGCCCTTGACCTTTATGCGGATATTAATATGTGGGAGGCCTCGCGCCCGACCATTGAAAAATGGATGCTGGATAACCTGGGCCCCGCGGCCAAAATCCGTGATTTCACCGAAACCGCCCTTGATACATTGGGTCGTCTGCCAAAAATCCTTGATCATCTGGAGACTCTGGCCAATCAACCGCCCCCCCCAGCGCGGCGCAGTCGCCTTAGAATATTCTTTTACGGCCTGTTTGGCGGCATAGTTGGCAGTCTGACACTCTATTTTCTGTATAATTCTTTTAATTAACAGTATTCCTGCGTGGTTTACTTGATTTTACCGGCCTGACTACTTACATTACCGTCATGACCCATGATGTAAAAAGTCCTTTGGACGGAAAACGATTATTACTGATTATTGGTGGTGGTATTGCAGCCTATAAATGCCTTGACCTGATCCGGCGGGTGCGGGAGCGGGGCATGACCGTACGGACCATCCTGACCAAGGGTGGTGAACAATTTGTTACCCCCCTGTCCGTCAGCGCCCTGAGCGGAGAAAAAACCTATACGAATATATTTTCCCTGACAGATGAGGTGGAGATGGGCCATATCCGCCTGTCGCGGGAGGCCGATCTTGTGCTGGTTGCCCCGGCCACCGCCGATATGATGGCCAAGATGGCCTCTGGCATTGCCGATAATCTGGCAACCACGGCCCTGCTGGCCACGGATAAGCCGGTGATGATCGCCCCCAGCATGAACAGCCGCATGTGGGCGCATGAGGCGACACAGCGTAACCTGAATCAGTTGAAGAGCGACGGCATTCATGTAATTTCCCCCGAAAGCGGCGACCTTGCCTGCGGCGAAGTGGGGGCCGGACGCTTGGCCG
>DRKK01000264.1 GCA_011051815.1 Sphingomonadales bacterium
GATTTCGGGGCATTGGGCACCACGCGGGAAGATTTTGTTGCCGCCCTGTCGGCCAGAAATATTGGTACGCAGGTGCATTATATTCCCATATATGCCCACCCTTATTATCAGGATAAATACGGCGAACTGTCCCGGCCTGGGGCGGAAGAATATTATGCCCGTACGTTATCCCTGCCGCTCCATGTCTCCCTGAGTGAAGATGACGTGACTTATGTAATAGAGCAGATCGCGGATGTATTATGACCCAGAAACCCCGCATAGCCGCTACGATTGAGGCCCGCATGACATCCAGCCGTCTGCCCGGCAAGGTGCTGATGCCTTGCCTTGGCAAGCCCATGTTGGACCATATGGTGGAACGGGTCCGGCGTGCAACGGTGTTGGATGATATCATCATTGCCACCACGGTTAATGATACGGATGAGCCCATTTGCGCGGCGGCCCGGCGGCTTCAGGTAAAATATTACCGGGGCAGTGAGGATAATGTCATGTCGCGGGTGCTTGAGGCGGCGCAACATCATAACGTTGACATTATCGTGGAACTGACCGGGGATTGCCCGTTGCTGGACCCGGCCCTGATTGATCTGGCGGTCAGCGAATATCACGCCAGCGGCGTGGATTATCTGTGTAACCTGAAGGATGAGGATTATGCGGCGGGTCAGAGTCACCCGCTGGGTTTTGCGGTTCAGGTGTTCAGCACCGATGTTCTGGCCGATGCCTATGCCCGCACCGACGACCCGCTGGATTATGAGCATGTGAGCCGTCCATTATATCGCAACCCGGACCGTTATTCGGTAAAATATCTGCCCACCCCGGCGGCTCAGTGCGGCTCCAATATGTCCGTTACCCTTGATACGCCGCAGGATTATCAGGTGATCTGTGCGGTGATGGCGGCCTTAAGCCCCGAAAAACCGGATTTCACCATCGAGGATGTGGTGGCTTACCTGAAAGGTCACCCGGAAATATGCCGGATCAATCAGGATATTGGCCGGGTCAAGGTATAGGTGATAGATGGCAATCCCATGTTTTTCCACATTGATTATCGGTTGCGGGGCCATTGCCGGGGGCTATGACACGGCTGATGTGACGGGGCCGAATATTCTGGCCCATGCCAAGGCATTTAACACTCATGACGGTTTTGATCTTGTGGCCTGTGTGGACTGGGATCCGGGCATAGCCAGAGATTTTGCCGACCTGTGGCAGGTGGATCGGGCCTATGATGACCTTGAGGATGCCCTGAACGACCGTGAGTATGATATAATCTCCGTCTGTACGTCCACACCGAGCCATGAGGCCATCCTGCGCCGCCTTCAAGGCACATCGGCAAAGCTGATCCTCTGTGAAAAACCGATCACGGATAATATTGTTACGGCCCGCGAGATGGCCGATTTATATGGCGGCAGGATGGCGGTAAATTATCTGCGCCGTTTCGATCCGGAAATCCGGCGCCTTGCGGCGGCTATCCGGGCAGGGCAGTATGGCAACTTTGTATCTGCAAAGGCCATATATAACAAAGGCCTGTATAATAATGGCTCCCATATGACGGACTTGCTGCATATGTTGATTGGTCCTTTGCGGGTAATAGAAGCTGGCGCGATTACCCATGATTTTTGGCCCGATGATCCCACCCTCTCGGCCCGTCTGGAAAGCCAGTCCAAGGCCCCCATCACGCTGACCGGTACGGATGTGCGCCACGGCATGACCTTTGACCTGAGCCTTGAATTTGAACAGGCCGACATCAGCCTGACAGATTACAGCCAGACCCTTACCATCCGCACAGCGGCGGCGGCGGAAAAAATCGAGGCCGATTTGAACCGGGGCATGTATAATGCGGTGGCCAATATCCATGATCACCTGACCAACAGGACACCTCTCTATTCAACGGCAGAGAATGCTGTTGCCGCTTTGGAAGTCTGTCATGAGATCAGAAGATTGGCGGGCCTGTGATGACAAAACTGATATTTATCAGCCGGGACCCCGGCGGCACCAATCAGCTTGTGGCCCTGCGCCAGATATTATTGGGGCCGGACAGTGACGCCAGGACGGCATTATTCCGCAACCTTGACCTGCCTGACAAGCCTGAGATCACCATAATTGCCAAGGATTATGCCCAAAAAATCTGGCAGCAGAATGGCATCACCGCGCAGGAATGGCCAGAGGCGGATATTCCAGATTTCTTAAATGCCCTTAAACCGGATCAGATCATCACCAGCACCTGTCATGTGGATGACCGGACAGAACAGGCGGTTTGGCGGGCGGCGCGGGCGCTGGGTATCAAGACCACGGCCTTTCTGGATTCTATCCATAATATTGAGCTGCGTTTCCGGGATGATGTGGGGGACATAATTCTGCCGGATCGATTATCGCTGATTGATGAACAGGCCGCTGGGGTCGTCCGGTCCTTGGGGCTTGAGCATATATTTATTTCCGGCGATCTCTATCTAAATCATGCGCGGCACAAGGCGAATAACCAGCTTGACTGGGGGGCAGAGGCGGGGGCCTGTGTGATCCTGTTTGCCTCTGATTATATTCGCGAAATGCAGGCCCTAGGCGTTCAGTTTGAC
>DRKK01000265.1 GCA_011051815.1 Sphingomonadales bacterium
CTTCTCGGCCATGATCTTCTCCCTGCTAAATGTTCCAGCTCAATTCAAAATAATCATCTTCCTCGTCGACATTTCCGGCGATACTGATGATGCTCAAATGTAATTCCTGTACGTCCCACTCCCGGCCAAGCAATTCCTCCACCGTTTCCTGTTTGACAATCAGGCGGCCATCACAGTCAATTTTGACCATGGCCGGATAGAGGTTAATGGTGGCCTTCGGATTATCTTTTTCGATGGCATCTATGATGGGGCGGGCGTCGTCGTTATTCTGTAATGTTATTGATACAGTCCTGCTCATGACAGTCTCCTATATTTCCAAACCGGCCTTTTTAGCCCGTTGTGTTATCTCTGCGCGAATTGACGTCATGGCTTCATCAGCCCTGTCCCCCAAAACATGGTGGGCTATGGGTGTGAAAGCCTCAATGGCAAGATCGGTCCATTTAGCGGCCCATCCTGACAAAAGTGCCGCATTCTCAGCACTTTCCGCCGCCGTTACTTTCAACAGATGATCCATCCAGCGTTTTTCATCCTTGCCCCAGTCCTGCATAAATTCATTCAGCATGGACATGGCGGACCCGCCGTGGGCCTGTCCGGCCTCATCAAAATGCTGATAGAAAAGAGGGAAAACCACGCCGTCCATACATAGGTTCTGAGCCACCATAAGCTCGAACCAATCCTCGACCACAAAGCTGTCTTCAAGCATTTTGCGTACGCCCTGCCAACGGTCGCTATCCAGCCAGTCCGCTTTGGCCTGATCCAAGCTTTTGCCCGTACTATCATCCAGAAGCAGGCCGACCCGGCTGATGATCTGGGCGATTCCCAGACGGTCCATGGCACAAAAAAGGCCAACCTGGCTGATCGCGGTGCCATAGGCCTTATCCGAACAATCGCAATTGTTCATATTCGCCCCCCATTCGAAATGCCTGAGCGGGAGGAGAAAATCCCTGACCATCTGCTGCCACTCAGCATCCATGAGGGTCATCATGTTGCTCTTGTCGATAAATTTGAAATGGCTTTCCTCAGCCTCCATCATTTTATGACGGGCCATGGTATAGGTGCCATAATAAAGCTGACGCGGGTCATTAAAGCTGTACCAGTCTTCCATCTTGATGGCGGTCAGCGACTTGTCATATATTTCCCGTTCCGGATTCCAGGTCGGGCGACAATGGAAATTTACCGTTGGCTGGAGGTCCCAGGTTCCCTCTTGATAGCGGGTTGCCGGTTTGTCACCGCCAAGCCGTTTGGCAATATGGGCATAGGTATGCCGCCGAGGCTCTATAACATTTGTTTTAATATCAAAACTCACTTGAAGTCTCCCAACTGAATAATATTTGTTTTCTCGTGTAATTTGGGCTTCTCACCCCCGGATAGCCGATTATATTCATACCGTATTTGCGGCACGCATATGATTTCCGCCACGTGGTTAGTTTCGCAAAATTCCTTGAATGCCGGATAAGGCATGACCAGCTCGATGGTTAGCTCCTCACAGCCCAGCGTATAATCAAATTCCAGAAATTTAGCCTTTCGTATGCCAAACACGCGAACCGTCTTGCGGTATTTTTGCAACCGGTCCAGTTCATGTTGTTTGTTATGTGCCATACAGTCTTTCCTCACCTTACCTCTAGTCACCTCTAATCATTAGCAAAGAGCGTGCCAAGCTTGATTAAATCATCAAATAAACTTATAACTATTTGTTTTTAAATAATAAAAATAATCTTTAGCATGTTAGTTCAATAATCTTCCCGGGACTCATTTCACATATTTATTAAATTATTAAGGTTATAAAATTTCCAATTTGATCATTTCATCAATACCGGGAAAACTTGCGGGCAAAACTGTCGCAAATGAAGAACGCCGCTTACATCTCTCAAACCAGTTTTTTAACTTTCCATAGGCCTTACCAAGGGCCAGGCCATAAACCAGCGCAAGGGTAAATCGGGGAATGAGCGCGCAGTCAGCCACGGAAAAATCCGGGCCGAAAAAATCCTGATCCCCAAGCTGTAAGGTGAGTATATCCAGTTCCGCCTTCCATGCTTTATCCATGGTATGGTGCAGATCACCATCCGCTTTGCCATCCCGAACCTGTTTGATATAGGGGAATAAAATTTTCCCCAGTCGATTATCGCTATAGCTGTGAATTTGACGGATTTTTGCCCTTTGTTCCGGTGTGCCCGTCATAAGGCTGGTCTCAGGAAATTTATCGGCCAGATATTCGATAATCACCGCAGATTCCCACAGCACCAAATCCCCATCAATCAGCACCGGCACTGTACCATTAGGATTTAAGGCCACCACATCGGGATGTTTTTCGCCCAACTTTACCGAAATCTCCGACACCTCGACGCCCGCTTCCCGCAGAAAAAGACGTACTTTCCAGCAAAAGGGGCAATCCGGGCGGTGATAGAGTTTCATGGCACGGCCCCTATATCTTCCGCAATCTTAAGTCATGGAGATGGTCTCTGAGGCAGTCTATGCGGTCATTGCCCCAGAAAATCTGATCATCCACCACAAAGGTCGGCACGCCGAACACACCCTTGACCTGAGCCTCTGCCCAATTCAGCTCCATCTGTTTCAACAGGGCCTCATTATTACAGGCCCGGCTGATGGCCCCCCGGCCAAGGCCAATTTCTTCCCCCACTTCCAGCAGCACCTCAAGCTCGCCAATATTGCGCCCTTCGGCCCATTCCTTGCGCATCACTTCCACCACAAAGGGTTGAAGCAGACCTTCTTCCTCGGCCACCAATGAAATAGCCC
>DRKK01000266.1 GCA_011051815.1 Sphingomonadales bacterium
AATATAATGACACAGCAGTTGGTGACGATTTTTGGCGGTTCGGGCTTTGTTGGCACAACATTGGTTGAACATCTGGCCAAAAGAGGTCTGCGGATCAGGGTTGCCGTGCGGCGGCCAAACTCTGCCCTGCATGTGAAACCACTTGGCGATGTGGGCCAGATACAGGTCGTACAGGCGAACTTACGCAATGAGGCCTCTGTGCGGGCCGCGGTGCGGGGCTCTGATGCTGTGGTTAATCTGGCGGGAATTTTATTTGAAAGCGGCGCCCAGAAATTTAAAGCGGTTCATGCAGAGGGGGCCGACCGAGTGGCTCGCGCCTGCGCAGACTTCGGCGTTGGCAAGCTGGTTCACATGTCCGCGATTGGAGCCAATGAAGAGTCGCCGTCTCTTTATGCCCAGAGCAAGGCTGCGGGTGAAAAGGCCGTAATGGCGGCTTTTCCAGAGGCCACAATAATCCGCCCAAGTGTAATTTTTGGGCCGATGGATCATCTATTTAACCGTTTTGCCCAAGTGGCAAGTCTGCCCCTTGTTCCGGTATTTTCCGGCGATACCAAATTCCAGCCGGTTTATGTGGGGGACGTGGCGGAGGCCATTGCAAAGGCCATTATGACGAAGGATATGCAGGGCGAGATATATGAGCTGGGCGGTGCGGATATATACAGCCTGCGCGAGATGATGCAGCTCGCGGCAAAGGAAGCCATGCAGACACCGTGGTTTGTGGATGTGCCGGGCTTCATTGCGCCGTTTAAGGTTTTCTTCCTCGGCATGTTGCCCAACCCGCCGATCACATTGGACCAGCTGAGAATGTTAAAGTCGGACAATGTGGTGGATGACGATGCAAAGGGGCTGTCTGACCTTGGCATCACGCCAACACTGGTGGAGGCTATATTGCCCAGCTATCTGCATCACTACCGCCCCAAAGGCCAGTTTGCCGAGCAAGTGAACGGTTAAAACGGTTCATGTCCCAAACCGAAATTCTTTTCAGACTGTCCTTCTTCAAATATTTGAAGGAGAAGGTCAAGGAAAGCCTGTCCTTGTCTGGCAAGGTCAAGGGCAATATTTTCCTTAACCCGAGTCTGAAGGCCGGGCAGGATATTCTGCGGGAGGGCCGCTATGATGATCATATCATTCACGCCATCCGGCATTTTTCCGGCCATGAGGGCTACGCTAAATGCTATATAGACCTGAATGCGGGGTTCGGGGCCATAGCCGCTGAAATCGCCGGATATTTTCAACAATATGAGCTTTATGAGGCGGATGAGGCACAGCGCGCTGTGCTGTCGGTCAATATGACGTTGAAGGCCCCGTCCGGGGAGGTGAAAATCCTGTCCCAGCCAACCTTTCCCGTGGGCCGGGCCATTGTGCGGTGTGAGAGGGCGGAGAATCTTACCAAATTTATCAAATTTGACAAGCAGATCATCATTTTTCAAAACCGGGAAGCCGCACAGATCGAAACCCCATACCATGATGTCTATCTCTATTCGGCCCATATGGATAAGGCCCGCCCGTTTAAAACCCTCTGGCGGCTTATCACCCGGGGCTATGCCTTTGATTTGACCAGAATTAAGGAGGGGGGCCGTCTGAAAGCGGCGGATTATATTCTATTGCCTAAGGCTCAATCTTTGTAACCGTTGGGATTTTGGGACTGCCAGTTCCAGGCATCGCGAACCATATCTTCCAGATCCCGCGTGGCCTGCCAGTCAAGTTCTTGTCTGGCCAATGTGGGGTCGGCGTAACAGGCGGCAATGTCCCCAGCGCGGCGGGGGGCCATGCGAACCGGGATTTTGACACCGTTGGCTTTCTCAAAGGCCTTGACCATATCCAGCACGCTATAGCCCTTTCCGGTGCCCAGATTATAGGTCACCAGACCCGGGTTGGTCATAAGTTTGTCAAGGGCCTTCAAGTGGCCAAGCGCCAGATCAACCACATGGATATAATCGCGCACGCCGGTGCCGTCAGGGGTTGGATAATCGTCGCCAAAGACGGAAAGTTCTTTCAATTTGCCCACGGCCACCTGACTGATATAGGGCATTAGATTGTTGGGAATATCCTGTGGGTCTTCACCGATCAGGCCGCTTTCATGCGCGCCCACAGGATTGAAATAACGCAGGCGGGCAATATTCCATCGGGGGTCTGCCGCCGCCATATCCGCCAAGATGCCCTCAATCATCAGCTTTGAGGTGCCGTAGGGGTTGGTGGTGCCGCCAGTGGGGAAATCCTCAGCGATGGGGACGCTCTCAGGGTCGCCGTAAACGGTGGCCGATGAGCTGAACACCAGATTGCGCACTCCGTGCCGTTCCATGGCCTGACAGAGGGTGACGGTCCCGGCCACATTATTCTGATAATAGGTGAGGGGCTTCGTGACGCTTTCGCCCACGGCCTTCAGCCCGGCAAAGTGAATGACCGCGTCAAAATCATGGGCATTGAAAAGCTGGTCCAGCCCGGTGCTGTCCAGAATATCAAGCTCCTGAAAAGACAGGTTATTTTTACCGGTGATGTTTTTAACCCGGTGCAGGGATTCCTCACAACTATTGCTCAGGTTATCAATGACCATTACCTCATGGCCGGCTTGCATA
>DRKK01000267.1 GCA_011051815.1 Sphingomonadales bacterium
AAAACCCCCATATGACCCAGCGTGCCCACCGGACGGCCCCGATAAGTGGCCGCTGGCGCCTGCGCGCAATCCTCAATCACCGTAATGTCATGGGCGGCCGCAATCTCCATGATCTCATCCATATCCGCCGGATGGCCGAACAGGTGAACCACGATAATCGCCTTGGTCCGTTCCGTAATCCGCGCCCGGATACTGTCGGGGCTAAGGCAGAAATTCTTCGGATCAATATCGGCAAATACCGGCACCGCGTTAAAGGCCACGGCGGCCGTAACCGAGGCGGCCATGGTATAAGGCGAGACAATCACCTCATCCCCGGGGCCAACCCCGGCGGCCCCCACCGCCGCATAAAGGCCGCTGGTACAGCTATTGACTGATACACCGTAAGCTGCCTGATAGCTATCCGCCCATTCTTTCTCAAAGGCCTGCACCTCATCCCCGCCGTGGAAGTCCTCATGCCAGACGCCCAGAAAGCGGGACAGGACACCGCTGTCCATGATCTCCATGACTTTTTGTTTTTCTTCCGCACCGATAAAATTATGGGCCGGAAATAATTCTGTTCTGACGGGGTCCCCGCCCAGCAAGGCCAGTTTGCTCATAATGGTCATATCCCTATAAATAACCATATAACATTATCATTATCTTGCGGATGTTTACAGAAGATAAGGATCGGTACCCCCATAATTCTACCCCCTATAAGTGGAAAACAGGCAAAGGCTATGGATATTCCACGAGGCGCGCTTGTTCTTCGTCCATATTTTGCTATATAGAGGATAGAATTATATGTAATCAACAGGTCCTGACCCTTGAAAGATGGAATTTATATATGAGTGTGGCAGAAACAATAGAAACCAAATTACGGGCGGCCCTGAATATCAGTCATCTGGAACTGATTGATGAATCCCAAAAACATGCGGGCCATGCCGGAGCGCGACCGGGCGGAGAAAGCCATTTCCGGCTCTTGCTGGTCTCATCAGATTTCACGGGTAAAAACCGTGTGGCGCGGCAACGGGAAATCTATCGGATATTGAAAGACGAGATGGCCGGGCCTATTCACGCCCTGTCGCTGGATATTCGATCACCGGAGGAGTGAGAAATGTTAAAAGCCAAAATCATCCCCGTCACCCCATTTGAACAGAATTGTACCCTTGTCTGGTGCAGTGACACCCTGAAGGGCGCCGTCATAGACCCCGGCGGCGATGTGGACCGGATTCTTGCCGCTATAAAGGAAATGAGCGTGACGGTGGAGAAAATCCTGATCACCCACGGCCATCTGGACCATGCGGGCGGCGCGGCAGAACTGTCGGAAGCACTGGGCATCCCTATTGTCGGCCCTGAGAAACAGGATAAATTCTGGATTGACCAGATCCCGGAGAACTGCCGCAATTACGGCCTGCCTGAGGGGCGCAGTTTTGACCCGGATGAGTGGCTTGAGGGCGGCGATACGGTGTCATTCGGCAATATCACCATGGATGTCTATTTCTGCCCCGGTCATACGCCCGGCCATGTGATCTTCCATGAAAAAGACGCCGGTTATGCCTTTGTCGGTGATGTGTTGTTCCAAGGCTCCATCGGCCGCACCGACTTCCCGCGCGGCGACCATGCGACCCTGATTAAATCCATCCGGGAACAG
Organism: Sphingomonadales bacterium; assembly: GCA_011051815.1. Lineage (GTDB taxonomy): Bacteria > Pseudomonadota > Alphaproteobacteria > Sphingomonadales > Emcibacteraceae > Paremcibacter. The sequence goes on from DRKK01000267.1 coordinate 1,631, forward strand.
CTCTGGCCTTTGGGCGATGACACCAAATTCATCTCCGGCCACGGCGCCATTTCAACCTTCGGTGCTGAACGCAAAACCAACCCTTATGTGCGGGACGGGATGTAAGCCCCGTCCCCGGGCCCCAATCCTGAGCCCCTAACGCAACCGTCACCCCGGCCCCCGAGCCGGGGTCCATGGTGATATAAATAACCATCCTTTCCGGGAAAACGACAGCCCTCATATAAAAATAGATCCCCGTGTCAAGCACGAGGATGACGGGCAGTGTTGTGGCCTGTTTGACAGACAACAATATACTTGATCAAATTATTTGTTGCACTGCTTTGAATGTTTAAGGGACAGTACAATTTTTCTTTTAGTCCATTTTGCTTCTTTATAGCTGATACGAACGCAATCACCCTTTTGTAAGGTCCAAAATCTTTTATGGGGAAAATAGATACTTTTATCGTTTTCCAGATTAAGCCCCCACCCTCTTAATTTTGTCCCGTATTCTGTTTGTTGGTAATAGGCTTGCTCAATAATGCCATAAGTTGATATTTTTTCCCCGGTTGGTTCAAGTTTCATTGAAAATAAAAGCAATATAACAATAAGAATAAACACTAAAAATGCAGTAATAGAAAGCACCGTTCTTTTGTAATTATACCACCAGTACCAGAGCCTCATTTTCCATGGTTCTGTCAAAATACTACCCTTCCATGGTCCCAACCGGCAGGCTGCCTCGGGTCAGGATTATAAATCTGTCCAGCAGGGCCGATTTTTCTTCTCCTGTGGGGTGGGTGCTTTGGATGAAGCCGATTTCGCGGGTAAAATCATAGCCTTTCATGGGGACGCGGGTGACGCCGGGCATGCGGTAATGGTCGGGCATGGTGGTGAAGCCTACCCCCGCCGCCACCATGGCCAGTGCGCGTTCATCCTGTGCGGTGTGATAGACAAGGCGCGGGCGTACGTTGTGGTCGGTGAAAAAACGGCTGGTTTCGCTCAATACCTCACATCGGCTGCGCACGATCGTTGGCTCATTGGCCAGTTCAGTCGGGTCGATGGCGGCGGCATTGGCCAGCGGGTGATGGCTCGCGATGGCCAGAGAATAGGGTTCCTGATAGAGGGAGGTCGTTTTTCCTTTAAGGCCGGGACGCAGGATGGTCAGGGCGAGGTCAATGCGACCCTCATCCATACGGTTGAGGATTTCCTGTTCAGAGCCTTCGAATAATTCGGTGACCAGCCCCGCTTCCTGTCGCTGAAAGGGGTGCAAAATCTGTTGAATACGGCGGGACGGGATGGTCATCAGGACGCCAAGTCGCAGGAGTTTTGGCGTATCTCCGGTTTTCATGGCGGCCTCGGCCAGATTAAGCTGATGCAGGACGCCCTTGGCCCGTTCCACAAAGCGGGTGCCGTTCTCGGTCAGGAACACCCGTTTGGAGGAGCGGTCAAACAGCCGGACATCCAGATTACTTTCCAGCTTTTTTATCCCCGCCGACAGGGTGGGCTGGGTCACATAAACCCGCTCGGCGGCCTTGGTGAAACTGCCGGTTTCCACCACGGCCAGAAAATATTTCAGCTGATATATCTCTATCATATATGGCCTGCGGAGCGCACCAGCGCGGCACAGTCCGGCCCCACATTGAACAGGGCATCAATGATGCTGAGATTGGGGATGAAATTGCGGCCCTGATCATAAACGGGATGGGTGAAATTCTGCCAGTGGTGTTGAATGTCATTCTGCTGGAACAGCCCCTCGTCAAGGTAAGCCCGGGCCCCTTCGTTAGAGATATAATGATCGGCTCCGGTCAGGCGACAGAGGTTGATCAGCATATCGGTCTTATGCCCCTGAATATCATGGTCCTCGCTATGGACGACCTTGGGCGACAAATCGCACCAGTCCATAAATTGCAGGAGCAGAGCATTATTAAGGGCCGCCAGACTGTCATGGGGGGCCAGAATGATCCGCTCAATATCCGGATAATAAACCTGAAAATAAGGCCGCTTCCCATAGCCTTCGTGGATGCTTTTTAAATGCTTTCTTTTCCAGTGATCGCCTGCCGTCTGTGCCTCAATCAGGCTTTGGCCGAATTTTTTGCGCTGTGATATAGGGATGGTCAGGCAGATACTGCCCTTACCCGCCCGGATTTGATTGCGGTGGTGCCAGCTCTGTTTGACAAACTGGCAATGGCCCAACAAGACAAGGCAATCACTGAGGGCAATCTTATTCATCAGGTGAAGGCTGGGCAGATAAACCGGCTGATGTGCGCATAAAATCATGTCTTTCCCCTGTTCCACTGCGACAGGAAATTATCAATTTCCCCTGCCGCCCGGATCATTCCCTTGCCGTCCATAAGCTGACGTCCCTTAGCGGCCATTTTTACCGCCTTTTGATAATCCTTATATAACAGGGTGATCTGTTGTCCAACCAATTTCATATCCATGCCGCCCTCATATCCAAGGTTGATCAGGCAGTCATTATGGGCAAACCAGTCTGCCTCACGGATCAGATTTTCCTCCTGTGGGAAAATAATCGCCGGGCATCCGCTGGCCAGCGTTTCATATACGATCATGCCCCCGGTGATCAGCGCCGCCCCATGACGGGCCAGCAGATCAGCCAGATCAGACTGCCGGATATTCTGTTGCACAGAAATATCAAGCTTGGTGCAGGCGGTGCGCAGACGATCAATATCCGGGAAAGCCCCGCCGACAATCATGGTAATTTGGCCTATGGTCTTATTTTGGAAAGGGCTGTGTTCGCCGGTCAGGGTCAGTGCCCACTGCCGCGCCCGCTCGCCGCCGCCAATGACAATCAACAGGCTGTCCTGTGCCGGATTATGACAGACCTCGCCAAAGACCGGATTAAACAGGGCGTAATCGCCGCCACAAAAGATATGGTCTTTCGACGCCATCAGGGGATAATGATGATAATCATCCAGAATGGTGCCGTTAAAAATCAGGTCGGCTTGCACATCACCGCCGTAATCATCAATGGCAATGACGGACAGAGGGCTGTCATGGTATTTTTGCCAGGTTTCGCGGGTCTGATCCGGCTGGTCAATGAGCAGAATATGAGCGGATATTTCCCCGGCCATGCGCAAGAGGTGATCCGATTTGTCCACTTCCGAAATCTGTTCCGGCAGGGGGTGATGGGTGATGTCCTCGCCAAAAAACAGGGGCAGCTGCGCCCCGGTACCGCAAATATGAATATCCAGCGGATGATTTATATAGCGCAATAATTCTGCGGTGCGGGCCGCATGACCAAGGCCGGTGTTATGGTCGGCATCAAGCCGGATGAGCAGCCTTATCGGGTCAGATAGATGAGCCATGCCGCTTCCAGATAGTTGCCATCGTCCAAAGTTGTGGTCATTTCATTGATCATGACGTGGGAGAATTTATCGCATATGTCCAGAACCGCCGCTCGGGGTAGCAGGGTGAGCTGCATATCCTGCTCATTATTCCACGGCATACCGTCGTCGGTCTGATTGATCAGAAACTGATGGGGGGCCACTTCTGTGCCCTTACTCGCCCGCACATCCCGGTGGTTTTTAATCATGATAAAGGCCTTGCCGCCGGGTTTTAACAGGCGATGGACCTCATCAAAGGCCATTTTCATCTTATCCAGCGACAGATAATAGAGCACCGCATAGCTGAGGATGCCGTCAAAGGACTGATCCGCAAAGGGTTGTTTTTCTGCCGGGGCGGCGGCGTAATCTATATCAAGTCCGACGCATGTGGCCCAAGCTATGGCCTGATCAATGGCAGCGGCGGAATAGTCGGTGCCATTGACTTTAAAGCCCTCGTTAGCCATCATCACCCCATGGCGGCCCATGCCGCATCCCATATCCAGCAGATGAACATCCGCCGCCTGTTCGCGCGGGAAATTGCCAAACAGCCAGCGCACCACATGGCCGTTGGGATAGCGCGGCGCACCAAGCCCGTCTTGGTATAAGGCTTCCCAGCGATTTTCCGTCTGTTCATTGGTCATGGGCGGCTTTCATCAGAAGGTCTGCGGCTTTTTCAATGCGTGGCCTATGGTAATCCTTTGTGACCCATAAATTCAAGACCGTTTCGCCCCAGAGGTCAGAC
>DRKK01000268.1 GCA_011051815.1 Sphingomonadales bacterium
GCGCGGGAGCTTGGGGTCAAATTTCAGTTTGAGACCGAGTTTGAGGTAGAGGATATTACCACAAAATTCAGCGATGCAGACCTGATCGTTGCCGCCGACGGCCTGAACAGCAAAATCCGCAATCATGATTTAAAGGCCTTTGACTGTGATATAGACATGCGGCCCAATAAATTTGTCTGGCTCGGCACGCACCAGCGGTTTGACGATGCCTTTACCTTCATCTTTGAAAAGACCGAACATGGCTGGATCTGGGTCCACGCCTATCAGTTTGACAAAGACACCTCCACCTTCATCGTGGAATGCAGTACGGAAACCTATGATTCATTCGGTTTTGAGCATATGGACCATGAGGAGAGTGCCGAAACCTGCCGCAAAATTTTCGAGAAATATCTGGGCGGTCATGACCTGATGACCAAATCGGCCCATATCCGGGGGTCTGCGTGGATCAACTTCCCGCGCGTTCTGTGTCATACTTGGGTCAAGGACAATGTGGTTCTGATCGGCGATGCGGCTCATACGGCCCATTTCTCCATCGGCTCCGGCACCAAGCTCGGTTTTGAGGATGCCATCAGTCTGGCCGATCACCTCAATAGCGGTGAGGGCGTTGATGAAGCCCTGAAAGCCTATCAGGATGAGCGGGAGCTGGAAGCGTTGAAATTGCAAAGTGCCGCCCGTAATTCTATGGGCTGGTTTGAGGAAATTGAACGTTATCTGGATTATGATCCCCAGCATTTCGCCTATGCCCTGCTCACCCGATCACAACGGGTCAGCCATGAGAATTTGCGCCTGCGCGACAAGGCGTGGCTGGAAGGAGTGGAGAAAGATTTTGCTGCCAAGGCTTTGGGTCATCCGGTGGACAAGCCGGTGCCGCCCATGTTTACCCCCTATAAATTGCGGGATATGGAATTACAGAACCGGGTGGTGATCTCCCCCATGTCCATGTATTCGGCCAAAGACGGGCTGATCAATGATTTTCATTTTGTCCATTACGGCGCCAGGGCCATGGGCGGGGCGGCCCTGATGTATACGGAAATGACCGACATCTCTGCCGATGGCCGCATCACACCGGGCTGCGCCGGTATCTATACGGACGCGCAAGAAGCCGCCTGGAAGCGGGTGGTGGACTATACCCATCAGTTCAGCCCCTGCAAAATCGCCATTCAGCTGGGCCATGCGGGCCGTAAAGGCTCCACCAAGGTGGGCTGGGAAGGCTATGACATGCCACTTGACGAGGGCAATTGGGAGCTGATTGCCCCGTCGCCAATCAAATGGGACAAGGTAAATCAGACCCCGCGCGCCATGGAGGCCGCCGACTTTGAGCGGGTACTTAATGATTTTGTGACCGCCACCAAACGGTCGCAAGCCGCCGGTTTTGATATGGTGGAGCTTCATGCCGGGCATGGTTATCTGCTGTCCTCTTTCATCACCCCGGTCAGCAACCAGCGTACCGATGAATATGGCGGATCCCTGGAAAACCGCCTGCGCTTTCCGCTCGCAGTCTTCCGGGCCATGCGCGATGTCTGGCCTGCTGCCAAGCCCATGTCTGTGCGCATATCCTCTACCGATTGGATCGGGGATAAGGGCGTAACACCGGAAGAGGCGGTGCTGATTGCCAAGGCCTTTGCCGATGCGGGGGCCGACATCATTGATGTATCCACCGGACAGACCTTGCCCGTTGATCAGGTCAACCCGGTCTTTGGCCGCATGTTCCAGACCCCCATGTCGGACCGTATCCGCAACGAAGCCAAGGTAGCCACCATGGCCGTAGGGAATATCTATGAGACCGATCATGTGAACAGCATCCTTGCCGCTGGCCGCGCCGACCTTGTCTTGCTGGCCCGGCCCCATCTGATGGATCCCAACTGGACCATTCGCAGTGCGGCGGAGCTGGAATATCACGGCGATGCGGTGACGGTGCCCAAACAATATATAACCGCCTATACCCAGCTTGAAACCAACCTGAAACGGGCGGCGGAAATGGCCCTGAATGCGTAAATGGCCCTGAATATAAAGGAATCTCTATGACCCTGACAGGAAAACATGCGGTAGTCACCGGCGGCGGACGCGGAATTGGTGCCGCTATTGCGGATAGCCTGGCCAATGCCGGGGCCAATGTGACCATCATGGGCCGTAATGAACAGATTTTGCTGGATAAGGCAAAAACCCTGTCCAGCGGTCTTGCCGTCACCTGTGACATTACGGACGGAGACTCTGTGGCCACAGCCTTTGCCGCCGCCACAGCCAAATTCGGACAGGTGGATATTCTGATCAATAACGCAGGCGCGGCCCGGTCCCTGCCCTTTCTAAAGGGTGACCGCGCCCATCTGCAGACCATGCTGGATGTGAATTTGATCGGGCCTTACCTTTGTATTCATGCCGTTTTGCAAGAAATGATAGACAAAGGGCAGGGGAGGATTATAAATATTGCCAGTACTGCCGCGCTGAAAGGCTATCGTTATGTCACGGCCTATAGTGCCGCCAAACATGCTATATTGGGTCTGACCCGGTCACTGGCCCTAGAAATGGCAACAAAGGGCGTGACGGTAAATGCGGTTTGTCCCGGATTTACCAACACGGACATCGCCCGTGATGCCATACAGAATATCATGGCCAAGACCGGCAGGACAAAGGATCAGGCAATCGCGGAACTGACTATTCACAACCCGCAGAACCGCCTGATAGAGCCAGAGGAAGTGGCCGCAACGGTCGCCTGGTTATGCCAGGACAGCGCCGCTTCCATAACGGGCCAAGCCATTGCCGTTGACGGTGGGGAGGTCATGTAAAGGGATAATAAAAGAATGCCAGATACTGCCGATAACCCGCCTGCCCTGGATGACAGTGACACCAGGAAACTGGGCCTATGGCTCCGCCTGATCACCAACACCAATATCATCGAAAAGGAAATCAGAAACCTGTTTCGATCAGAATTCAAGGTGACATTACCCCGGTTTGACCTCATGTCAGCCCTCTACCGGGAACCGGGCGGCCTGACCATGGGCGAACTGTCCCGGAAACTGCTGGTCTCGAACGGCAATGTTACAGGCATTGTGGAAAGGCTGCAAAAAGAGGGACTGGTGAAGCGCTGGTCTCTGCCCACGGACCGCCGCATATACAGCGTCGGCCTGACCCCCAAAGGCCGCACGGATTTCAAGGTCATGGCCGACCGGCACAAGGAATGGGTCGCCGATATTCTGAGCGACCTGAACGAGGATGACGTCCTGCCCATGATTGCCCTGCTGGATAATCTGCGGGAGGCATTGAAAAACAGGAAAGAGGATAAATAGATGAAACTGGCAGGTCTGAAACCAAAGCATTTTTTATGGCAGATGGACGGTAATGTAGCGATCATCAGGCTGAACCGGCCGGACCGCAAAAACCCGCTGACCTTTGAAAGCTATGCCGAGCTACGCGATACTTTTCGTGACATGGTTTATGCGGATGATGTGAAGGCTGTGGTCTTTGCCAGCAACGGCGGTAATTTCTGTTCCGGCGGCGATGTCCATGACATTATCGGTCCTCTGCTCGACAAGGATATGAAAGGCCTGCTGGATTTCACCCGTATGACCGGCGATCTGGTGAAAGCCATGATCAATTGCAAAGTCCCCATCATTGCCGCGACCGAGGGCATTTGCGTCGGCGCCGGCGCCATGGTCTCGCTGGCCTCAGACATTCGTTTCGCCGCCCCCGACTGCAAGACCGCATTTCTGTTTACCCGGGTGGGCCTTGCGGGCTGTGACATGGGGGCCTGTGCCATGCTGCCGCGCGCCATTGGCCAGTCCCGCGCCGCCGACCTACTCTATACGGGCCGGGCCATGAGCGCCGAGGAAGGCGAGAGATGGGGTTATTTCAACCGTGTAGTAGCAGCCGATGACCTGTTTGATGAGGCCCTGAAATACGCCAAGCGTCTTGCCGACGGGCCAAATTTCGGCCATATGATGACCAAAACCATGCTGGTTCAGGAATGGAGCATGTCGCTGGACATGGCCATAGAAGCCGAGGCCCAGACACAGGCCATCTGTATGCAAACCCAAGACTTTCGCCGGGCCTACGACGCCTTTGTTGCCAAGGAAAAACCGGCCTTCAAGGGGGATTGATCATGGATAGCACCTATCTGGACTGGCCGTTCCTTAGCCCTCACCATAAACAGCTCGCCCTTGATCTGAATGTCTGGTGCGCGGAAAACCTCAATGATCTGTCGCACGCGCGCGCCGATGCCGATGATGTCTGCCGCACCCTGGTCAGCCGCCTTGGTCGGTCCGGATGGTTACGCTATGCGGTGCCCAAGGCTTACGGCGGCATCCATGACAAGCTGGATGTGCGGTCACTATGCCTGATCCGGGAACCTTTGGCCCGCCATGACGGGCTGGCAGACTTTGCCTTTGCCATGCAGGGGTTGGGCAGTGGCACCCTGTCGCTCTTTGGCTCGGAAGACCAAAAATTAGCCTATCTCACCGCCGTCGGGCGCGGAGACAAGATCGCCGCCTTTGCCCTGTCAGAACCCAATGCCGGATCCGATGTGGCGGCCATGAGTACCTGTTACCGGGAAGACGGTGATGACCTGATTCTCAATGGCTGCAAGACATGGATTTCCAACGGCGGCATTGCGGATTATTACACGGTCTTTGCCCGAATAGAGGGCAGCAACGGCACCAAAGGCATTTCCGCCATCCTTGTGGATGCGGATACGCCGGGGTTAGAGATTGCCGAAAAAATTGAGGTTACCGCCCCGCACCCGCTGGCGAAACTGGTCTTTAAAGACTGCCGGGTGCCAAAATCAGCCCTGATCGGAGAGGCGGGCCGGGGTTTTAAATATGCCATGGCCACATTGGATATTTTCCGCACCACCGTCGGCGCGGCCTCCATGGGCTTTGCCAAGCGGGCCATGGATGAGGCGGCAAAGCGCGCCACCAGCCGCCAGATGTTCGGCGCCCCCATGACCAACCTTCAGATCATCCAAAGCAAGATTGGTGATATGGCACTGAATATTGATGCCAGCGCGTTGCTGATCTATCGGGCCGCATGGGTCAAGGATTGCGTGGCCGACCGGGTCACCCGCGAGGCGGCCATGGCGAAACTTTACGCCACCGAAGCCGCCCAGAAAATCATTGATGACGCCATCCAGATTTTTGGCGGGCAGGGCGTGGTGTTCGGTGAGGTCGTGGAAAAACTCTATCGGGAAGTGCGATCCCTGCGCATTTACGAGGGCGCGTCGGAAGTTCAGAAAATTATTATCGCAGGACAGGCCTTAATCCCTTATCAGCTGGATCAATAATATGATGAGCGCCAATGAGGATAGTTTCGCAGCGGCGCAGATGCCCCAAAAGGACGCCTTGCCGGACTTCATCCATGACCTGCCCTGCCTTGACTATCCAGATCGGTTGAATGCGGCGGTAGAACTGCTGGATAAGAATATAGCCGCCGGGCGCGGGGATAAAACCGCCATTCTGACTCCCACGGAAAGCTGGACCTACCAAGAAGTTTTTGAAAAATCAAATCAGATCGCCCATATACTGGTTAAAGATATGGGCCTGAAAAGCGGCAACCGGGTGCTGCTGCGCGCCGCCAACAACCCCATGATGGTCGCCTGCTGGTTTGCAGTGCTGAAGGCCGGAGGCATTGCCGTCGCCACCATGCCCTTACTCAGGACGCGGGACCTGATCCCGGTGATTGACAAGGCACAGGTGAGTTTTGCCCTCTGTGATGAGCGACTCGCCCAAGAATTGAAGGGCGCGCAAAAGGCGGCCCCGATTTTAAGTCATATACTCTGTTTTGATGAGCTGAAAGAACGGATGGCCGGCCAACCCATAAGCTTTGCTCCGGTGGGCACATGGTCAAAGGACATCGCCCTGATCGCCTTTACCAGCGGCACCACGGGCCAGCCCAAGGGGTGTCTGCATTTCCATGAGGACATCATGTCCATGTGTCATCTGGTCGGCGATCGTCTGCTGGGCATCGGGGCGGATGATATTATTATCGGCAGTCCACCATTGGCCTTTACCTTTGGCCTTGGGGCCTTGCTGGCCTTTCCCTTTTTCGCCGGGGCGACCACGGTGTTACTGGAAGACGGCTCGCCGGATGTTTATCTGGCGGCCATCGCCCGCTTTCGCGCCACATGGAGCTTTACCGCCCCCACCGCCTACCGCGCCATGCTGCCCAAGGTAGCAGATTATGACCTATCCTGCCTCAAGGCCTGTGTCTCTGCGGGCGAGCATCTGCCCCTGCCGACCTTTCAGGCCTGGCAGACGGCCACCGGGCTAAAGCTCATTGACGGCATCGGGGCTACGGAGATGATCCATATTTTCATCTCCGCCACCGGTGAGGACATCCGGCCCGGGGCCACAGGTAAAGTCATTGACGGCTATCAGGCCTGTATTCTGGACGAAGATAACAATCCTCTGCCTGACGGCACGGTGGGGCGGCTGGCCATCAAGGGACCGACCGGGTGCAAATATCTGGGCGATGAACGCCAAAGCGTCTATGTGCGGGATGGCTGGAATGTGACGGGCGATGCTTACCGCCGGGATGCGGACGGCTATTACTGGTTTCAGGCACGCGGTGATGACATGATCGTATCGTCGGGCTATAACATCGGCGGTCCAGAGGTTGAGGAAGCCCTGCTTGATCATCCGGCGGTGGCCGAATGTGCCGTCGTGGCGTCACCGGATACGGCCCGGGGCCAGATCGTCAAAGCCTTTATCGTCCTCTCCCCGAATTATATGGCCCCGAATTATAAGGCCCATGCAGATTTGATCATAGAGTTGCAAAAATTTGTCAAACAAGCCATCGCCCCCTATAAATACCCTCGCGCCATCGAATTTGTGGAAAGCCTGCCCAAAACCGAAACCGGAAAAATACAGCGGTTTATCCTGCGTCAGAAAGAAATATCTTCTTCTTCGGCCAGCAGATAGCGTTCCATTCTTTCCCGGATGTCATCGGGAATGCGGGCGGATTTGATTTTCTTA
>DRKK01000269.1 GCA_011051815.1 Sphingomonadales bacterium
GGTTCTCTTTACCTCTGGTTCCGAAGGGGTGCCAAAAGGCGTGGCGCTCAGTCATATCAATCTGCAATCCAACCGCTATCAGATTGCGGCGCGGGTGGATTTCAATCCGTCCGATGTGGTCTTTAACGCCCTGCCCATATTCCATTGCTTTGGGATGACGGGCGGGCTTTTGCTGCCACTGTTATCGGGGTTAAAGACCTTTCTCTATCCGTCGCCGCTCCATTATAAGGTCGTTCCGGAATTGGTCTATGACACCAATGCAACGATCATGTTTGGCACCGATACGTTCCTGACCGGCTATGCGCGGTTTGCCAATGCCTATGATTTTTACAGTATGCGCTATATCTTTGCCGGGGCGGAGAGGCTGAAGCCTGAAACCAAGCTGGCCTGGGCGGAAAAATTCGGCGTCCGGGTGTTTGAGGGTTACGGGGCCACGGAAACCTCGCCTGTGCTTGCGGTCAATACGCCCATGCATAACAGCCGTGGATCGGTGGGGAAATTGCTGCCGGATATTGATTATGAGCTTAAAGCGGTGCCGGGCATTGCGGACGGTGGTCGGCTGGTGGTGCGCGGCCCTAATGTGATGCGGGGCTATCTTTTGGTGGATAATCCGGGCGAATTGGTGCCGCCTGAGGGGGGCTGGTATGATACCGGTGATATTGTAGAGATAGACGACGAAGGCTATGTGACCATCAAGGGCCGGGCAAAACGCTTTGCCAAGATTGCCGGGGAAATGGTGTCACTTGCGGCGTCAGAGGCCGTTGCCGCGTCCCTCTGGCCCGATAATTTCCATGCCACCGTTGCTATACCCGATGACAAAAAGGGCGAGCAGATTATTCTGCTGACCGACTGTAAAGAGGCCGAACGCAGTCTCATTTCACAGAAGATCAAGGCCGAGGGCCTGCCCGACCTGATGCTGCCAAAAACCATCCTAATCGTGGAGCAGGTACCTGTTTTGGCGACCGGAAAAATTGATCACGTGGGGGTTTGTCGTCTGGTGGAGGGCAAGTTGCTGTGATTATTTCACCGTGACGCTGCCCAGCATTTTCGGGTGGGGGCCACAGCGGTAGGGGAATTTTCCGGCCTCATCAAAGGTCTGGGTGAATATATCGCCAGGGAACATATAGTCTGGCTCGGGTGCGCCCATCTGCTCAAACCGTACACTGTGATACTGGCGTTTTTCCTTATTTGTCCAGATAACGCTGTCGCCTTTGTTGATGATAATGTCCGCCGGGACAAATTTAAATTTTATGATCTCCACCTGCACCGTCTTTGGCGGCACAGTTATTACGCAGCCGGTGACGGTGAACAGGACAAGTATCAGGAAAATATATTTTATCATTGTGCCTTGGCGTTGACCTCCATCTCATCATTATCAAAGCCCAGTTTATAGCCCAGGGACACATGATGGAAGCGGGAATTGCTGTAATCATCATGGATGGCAAAGCCAAAGTTATAGGTCTTGTCCAGAGATAGCGCAATATCGCCGGGCTTGTCAGAGTTCAGCTTGCGTTTCAGGGATACAGTCCATAGGCCGCCTTTTAAGGTAGCCTCAAATTCAGCGCCTTCACCGCCGGACATATGGCGTTGGTCAAGGATATAACCGTCTTCGACAATTTTTTCGCCGGACTTATACCTGATCAAATCCATATATTTGCCGCCGTCCATTTCGGCCTTGAGGGCATCTTCGTCTTTCAGCTTGTCCCAGCCCCCGCGTTTTTTGCCGCGTCGGCCTTTGACTTCAATCTTGGTCCGGCTTTCTTTCAGATATTTGGTTACTCCGCCGCTGAAATCCAGGCGGGCCGCAAATGGGCTGGCTGCAAGGGCCGCGTCATCAGGCCTGTGGGGCATATTGTTGGCGTCATGGTGGCAGGTACTCCAGCATCCGGCCCGGTCGGCATATTCCACATCATCAGTGGCGAGCATAATTGCCAGTTTCATGGGGTTCTTCGGGTCCATCTTGCCACCGTCCACAAAGGGCACCGGAACATGGTCGCCCTCGGCCCAGCTAAAGCGCAGATAGAGATATTCTTTGTCATGGGTGGCCTGAACGGTTACCGGAATGTCACCGCGTTTGCCGGGAATGGGGCTGGTTTCAGCCTTCTCGCCGGTGACCATCTTCTTGCCCATATCGGCAGTTTCCTTGTCATGGCAGGTGACACAGCGGTCACCGCCCTTGGTAAAGGGCCGCGCGCCGCCATGGTCGCGGCCATTCAACACCCATTCCAAGGAGGTCTGGCCCGGATAAAATAGGGTAATTTTCCGGCTGGATGCCTTGGACCAATCCACATTGATGTTGCTGACTTTCTTGGCGGTATGTTTTCCGTCCTTGGCACCTTGTTTGGCAAGGGCATCGGCAACGGCGGCTTTAATACGCTTGGCTTCGGCCTTTTTGGCCGCAACCTCTGCCAGACGTTCCGCCTCGGCTTCCTCGGCCTCTTTCTGGGTGATTTTCTTCAGGCCCACGGCAAAGACTTCAGGTATTTCGCGAATGAAGGCGGGGTTTGGCTTTTCCAGCTCTTCCAACTCTTCATCGCTGAGCAGATTACGCACATTATGATGGGCGATGCCTTTATGACAGTCAATACAGGTCTGTCCGGTGCTGAAGGCATTTAAATGCTGTTTGCGGGCGCGGGGTTTTTGAAACTCAGGATCCATGGACTCAAAATTATGACAGTTCCGACATTCGCGGGAGTCTGTTTTTTTCATGACCTTCCAGACCCGTTTGGCCATTTCCAGACGGTTGGCGTTGAATTTCTCCGGCGTGTCTACGGTCCCCATGGCTTTGTGATACAGCTCATTACTGGCCTGAATCTTACGGACAATTTTATGTATCCATGGGTCGGGGACATGGCAGTCAGGGCAGGCGGCCCGAACGCCTGTCCGATTGGCATAATGGATGGTGGGTTTATATTCCTGATAAACATTTTCCTCCATCTCATGGCAACTGATACAGAACTCTAGCGTGTTTGTGGCCTCCATAGCGGTATTGAACCCGCCCCAGAAGATAATACCGATAATAAAGAATGCCGCTGCACCGGCGATGGTTGTCCCGAGGATTAATTTACGGGAAAAAAAACTTTTCTTGTTAAATGAAGATCGGGTCATTTTCAGGATACTCCGGTGCAAATATTATTATAAATAAAAAAAATAAATGTAAAGCAAGCGGGCAGGGATCATATTTTATGTTTCCTGCCCGCTTGTCATAATGGCTGTTATGTAACGTGGTTCACACGGTTATAGACATTGAATTTGCCTGTTGGTGTGGTCAGACCTTTGATGCGTTTGATCTCTTTTAGAGTATTGGCATCATAAATCACGATTTCACCTGTTGGGTTGCTGGCATCCTTGCGGTTCCAGACAGAGACCCATACTTCTGTGCCGTCCTTGTTGAACTCCATATGAAGGGCAACTTTTCCTGGCTCATCTGTTACCCGGATTGTTTTGACAATCTCACGGGTCTTTTTATCGATGACCTGTACAGATTGCTGAACTTCGGGTTCTGGATGTTTCAGCTGATCAGCCCAGACATATTTGCTCTTTGGATGGGTGCGGATGAAGGCTCCGGCACCATCAGTTTCAACCGTATAGCACATTTTCCAAGCCTGATCTGGGTGACCGGCAGGGTCGTTGCCCCATACGGCTACCATACCCTCACCAAGATGCGTGGTGCCGCCCACAGGGCCGCATTTGTCATCTATCCAGTTCGCACCGGGGCCAGGATGTGGCTTGGTTGGCGTATCAATGATTTTTTCCAGCTTGCGGGTTTTGGTGTCAATAATGACCATCTTGTTGGACGCATTGGCGGCAATCTGGAAATAACGACCTGTTTTGTCAAAGAATCCATCATGGAGGAATTTTGCTGTATCTATCTCATCAATACGCAGGTTATCCAGGTCGCTGTAATCCACCTGCCACATCTGACCCAGTTCCTTAACGGCGACCAGGAAAGTTGGCTCATTGGGCGTGGTATAGATGGCGGCAACCCGGGCTTCGTTGACAAATTCGCCGTCAACATTAACCCCGCGTGTGGAGACCACTTTCAGAGGCTCCATAGTCACCGCATCAAGGATCACGAAATGGGGCGGCCAATAGCCACCACCGATGACATATTTACCGTCACCAGAGACGGCCACGTCACGGGCGTCATAGGCCATCTGTGTTTCAGCAACCAACATCTTGTCCGGTGTTTGCCACAGGTCAATTTTGGTCATTTTACCGTCACGGCCCTGCGTGTACCAAAAGCGACCCAGAGCTTCTTTGGGATGCTGTGTATTATGATGTTCCGTGGTTTTCAGCACATGAACCGCATAACCGGTGTTGATATGGGTAACGATTTCTTTGGTGTCACCGTCAATGATGGCGACTTTACCGGCATCACGTTCGATAACGATGAAGAAATTCTGCCAGTTGCGGTTATGCATGGGCTTTGTGGGATAATCCTTTGGCTCCACATAGACCTTATGACGTTCTTTCATAAGGGCCAGAGACATTTCCGGTGGTACAGGTGGCTCAAGCTGGATATAGGTGGCCAGCAGGGATATTTCCTCTTTGGAGAATATATCGTCAAAGTTATTCATACCGCCTTCCGTACCAAAGGTCAGAATTTTTTCAAGCCGGACCTGTCCCAGCTTTCTGGTTTTTTCAGGCACCAGGCTTTTGCCGGTGGCCCCTTTGCGCAACACACCATGACAGCCAGCACAACGCTGAAAATACATGGATTTTGCTTTATTGAAGTCTGCTTCTGAAAGGCTTGGCTCGGCGGCTGTTGCGCTCAGGTTGAAACCTGCAGCGAACAGCCCAACGGCCAGTCCTAAAGCTGGTAGGGTAAATTTGGTCGTTTTCATGGTCGTTTCCTCGTCTAATGGCATATGGAAAGCTAGGTGGGTTACGCATACTTAATGATGTACCCGAGATGAATGTTATGTCACCGATCGGAAGAAAATCTTTGACGCACGTCAAGGATTCCGGGTTATCAATTTTCCCTAAGTCCCTAAATATATTAAATAATTATGATTCTTAATTTTAGAATAGGATGCTTGACATGCATCAAGGAGCATGGCGGATTTCAACCATAGGAATAAGGCCTGTTAATTTTTATAGTATGAAAGTTTAATATCATGACGATGGATAAGGCCCTGTTGCCCCTGTTTTGTGTTTCGATCCTTGGCATACCTGCGGTTTCTTTTGCGGCTTCTGCAGATATGTCTTACGGCGAATTGAATATGCTTATGGATGAAATTGTGGTCTATGCCCGTAAGAAGCGGGAGAAGATACAGGATGTCCCGGCCACGGTTGGCATATTGTCATCGGCCATGATCGAAGAGGGCGCGTTACGGGGGCTGAAGGATATTGCCGCTTTCACGTCAAATTTTTCCTATGATGAGGCCTTTGGGCGCAACAATCTTCAACGGCCTGTGATCCGGGGTATGTCCAGCGTCTTCGGCGCCGCCAATGCGGCCTTTTTTATGGATGGTATATATATATCCGGGGGCATGGCCTCGACACCTTTGTTTGATCTGGAACGGGTGGAAGTTCTCAAAGGGCCGGGTAGTGCGCTCTATGGCCGTGCCACCCTGTCCGGCGCGGTAAATTACATCACTAAACGCCCCGGCGATACCTTGGAAGGGCAATTTTCCGCCAGTGCCGCCAGCCATGATGAATATGAGGTCTTGGCCAGACTATCTGGTCCGCTAGTTGCGGATAAAATGGGTTTTTCCCTGTCGGCCCGTCATTATGAATATGGCGGTGAGTATAAAAATACCGGCCCTGGCGGCGGCACTGTGGGGCAGGAAAAAAGCCAGAGCATCACCGGCGCATTGACGTTCAGGCCCGCGGATAATTTCGGCGCTTACCTTAGGGTTTTCTATCAGAAAGACGATGATGGCCATACGGCCAACGCGCTTCAACCTGCCGCGGCGAACAATTGCTTTCTGGATACGGGCGGCTATTTTTGCGGCGAGATAAAATCCCCGGACAGCGTGGCCCTAAATTTGGATATTTTTGATGATCCGGGGATTGAACGGTCAATTTTTCGGACCAGCCTGATTATGGACTGGGA
>DRKK01000270.1 GCA_011051815.1 Sphingomonadales bacterium
ATCAAAAGACACGTCGGAGCGCGCCAGAAAATCCGCCAGATTTATTCGGCCCGCCAAAAAGTCCCCACGATATTTATCCGCCAGCTCCCGGCGCAAATCTTCCCCGATGGGCTGGCCGCCCTTTGTCCCAATGATTAGCCCGGTTTCTTCAAATACCTCCCGCAGAGCCGCATAACGAAAACCGTAAAAATCATCCGGCACATCGGCGCGCCCGTTGCGCTCCTTCTGCTCCTCTATGGCCCGGTCCGCCGCATCCAGCTTACCCCCCGGAAAGACATAGGCCCCGCCCGCGAATTTAACATTCCGGTGCCGCTTGACCATCAGGATCTGCAACGTGCCATATGACGCATGCGCCCCCCCGTCCCGAATAATCAGGATAGAGGCCGAGTCTCTTGGCGTTACGGGTTTATCGGTCATATGTTTGTCTCAATAATTTTCACATCTTTTCCTCTGCCGACCGGCATACCAGACCCAAAGTCATTCCTGCGCAGGCAGGAATCCAGAAAACCCGGCACCACCTATTCACGCCCCCACAAAAGAAAAATGGATTCCCGCCTGCGCGGGAATGACAAAAATGTAGTCACCACAGAATAATCACCACTTTAGTTGAATGGTTTTTATTTCCTTTTATAAATTATACCCAAAGAACCAACCTTCCAATACGCTGAATAAACCTGTCCTATATTTAATTTATCATATTCATGTTTTGATACATCCAGTTTTATTACATTATCCGACATACTGTTCTTTATAGACACATGGTATGTAGCACCAGACTTCGTTCCAGATGTAGAAAAAAGTCTGACTATCGTACCCTCTATTTTATAATCTGTCTGCTTTCCAAATATAGCATTAAAACCAATTATATACCCACTACAAAACAAAATGAACATAACGGTATATAACATTGTTAATAATATCCCTTTTACATCTCCATTCACCCTCCTATAAGTAGGCATTTTCATCAGGTAAACATAAAATGTTAAAGTCAATATTGGAAGGCTGAGGTATTTGAACGAATAATAAAATGGAGTATTAAACTCTGTCACGAATACAAAGATAGGAATTATACCAATAATAATGTAACCAAAAAAAATATTGCTCCCATATTTTTTAAGAAACTGTTCCATCCTAAGTCTCCCGCACCTCCGCGACACCTTTCATGCCGGTTAGGGCTTTGCGGATGTCGGGGGAGACTTTGTATTTGTCTTTCAGTTCGATCTCAATGTCATAGTCATCTTCCAGGTGTACCTTGATCTTGAAGCTCACAAACCCCCGGCCACCCCTGTGTTTATTCAACACCTCCTCGATCTGTGGGACAGACTCCGCATCGTCCAGAAAAATCTCCAGCCCCCGCGCCGTGTTGGCGGCAACGGTTTCAATATCGGCGAAGCTCTTGGCGGTGACGCGCAGGCCCCGTTCCGGGTCGATGCTGGCCTCTACCGTCACAATGACCGAACGGCCACTTTGCAACAGTTCATCATAGGTATCCAGAAGCTCGGAAAAGACCATACATTCATAACTACCAAAGGCATCGGACAGCCCGACAAATGCAAATTTCTTGCCGCGCTTGTTTTTCATCACCCGCATGCTCTGAATGGTGCCGGCCAGACGTACTGTGCCGCCGCTGCGGGCCTTGCGTTCCAGCTCTGCAGAGGAGGTAATCCGCTGACGGCTCAGGGTGGTCGTATAGGCATCAAGAGGATGGGCGGAGAGGTAAAAACCAATGGCCTCTTTTTCAAAATTCAGCTTGTCAATCAAAGCCCAGTCATCGGCCTTTGGCAGGGTCAGGGATTGTTCCTCGACCACTTCGCCGAACATGCTGACCTGATTGCTTTGGCGTTGTTCGGTCGCCGCGCTGGCCTGCCTCAGCATCATTTCCACCGCCAGTAACATTTGCGCCCGGTTAGGGTTCAGACAGTCAAAGGCCCCGGCCTTGGCCAGATTTTCCAGCGCCCGCTTGTTCACATGCCGGGTATCGAGTCGATTGCAGAAATCAGACACATCCTTAAACGGCCCGTTTTTGTCCCGTTCCGCAATCAGCCCCTCCATGGCCCCGGCCCCCACATTTTTCAGCGCCGCCAGACCATAGCGCACCCCGCGCAGAATACCGTCCGACCGGGCACCGCCGACGTTATCGTCGTCCGCGCGGCCCTCAATAACCTCAACCGAGAATTCCACCTGTGACTTGTTAATGTCGGGCGGCAGAATATCGATGCCCATGGCAACAACATCCTGCTTGAAGATGGCCAGCTTATCCGTATTGGTCAGGTCCAGCGACATGATCGCGGCCATGAATTCCACCGGATAATTGGCCTTCAGATAGGCCGTATGATAGGAGACCAGCGCATAGGCCGCCGCGTGGCTTTTGTTAAAGCCATAACCCGCGAATTTCGCCACCTGATCAAAAATGCTGGCCGCCTGTTTGGGGTCAACGCCTTTTTTATCGGCCCCTTCCTGAAATCGGCTGCGTTGCTTGTCCATTTCTTCGGCGATTTTCTTGCCCATGGCCCGGCGTAGCAGGTCGGCCTCGCCCAATGAATAATCCGCCAGAATCTGCGCGATCTGCATCACCTGTTCCTGATAGATAATCACGCCGTAGGTTTCGGTCAGGATCCCCTCCAGCAGGGGGTGGAGGTAATCCGGATCCTCATCGCCGTGTTTACAGGCAATATAACGGGGGATATTTTCCATGGGCCCGGGGCGATAGAGCGCGACCACCGCGATAATATCCTCAAATGTATCAGGCTTTAGCTGGGTCAGCACATTCTGCATGCCGCTACTTTCCAGCTGAAAAACGCCCGTGGTTTTGCCACTGCTGAACAGGTCATAGCTGGGGCCGTCATCCAGCGGCACCTGTTCAAGATTAACCGTAATATCCCGGCGAGCGATATGCGCCACCGCCTTGGCCAGAACCGTCAGGGTCTTCAGCCCCAAAAAGTCAAATTTCACCAGCCCGGCCCGCTCGACAAATTTCATATTGAACTGGGTCACCGGCATGTCGGATTTGGGATCACGGTAAAGCGGCACCAGCTGATCCAGCGGCCGATCACCGATCACCACCCCCGCCGCATGGGTCGAGGCATGGCGGAACAACCCCTCTAACTGTAGCGCCAGCTCAATCAGATGGGCGGTGGCTTCGTCATTGTCACGCTCATATTTCAGTTTTGGCTCACTGGCCAGCGCCTCGGCCAGAGTAGGTGGATTGGCCGGATTGGCGGGAATTAATTTTGACAGGCGATCCACCTGACCATATGGCATTTGCAACACCCGGCCCACATCCCGGATGACCGCCTTGGCCTGTAGCTTTCCAAAGGTGATGATCTGGGCCACCTGTTCATGGCCGTATTTATCCTGAACATAACGGATCACCCGGTCGCGCTTATCCTGACAGAAGTCAATATCAAAGTCGGGCATGGACACCCGTTCAGGGTTCAGGAACCGCTCAAACAGCAATCCAAACCGCAGGGGGTCAAGGTCGGTGATCATCAAGGCCCAGGCCACCACGGACCCGGCCCCGGACCCGCGGCCCGGCCCCACCGGAATATCATTCTTCTTTGACCATTGGATAAAGTCGGCCACGATCAGGAAGTAACCGGGAAAGCCCATCTGGATGATGATTTTAAGCTCAAATTCCAGCCGCTCAAGATAGGGTTTGGCCAAGGATTCCTGCTTGGCCGCATCCTGCTCACCGTCATACACATGATTGACCAGCCGTTGGGCAAGTCCGGCGCGGGACAGGTCGGCCAGCGCGTCTTCCTCGCTCTTGTCCCCATCCGTATAGCCGGGCAGGATCGGATCAACCTCCAACACCTTGAAGGCGCATCTCTGGGCAATGACCACCGTGTTATTGATCGCTTCGGGCAGGTCGGCGAACAGGGCGGTCATTTCCTGCACAGACTTGAAATAATGCTCCGGCGTCAGCTTGCGGCGGTCATCCTGTTCCACATATTTCCCCTCCGCAATACAGAGCAGGGCATCATGAGCCTGATACATTTTCTTGTCGGGAAAAAAGACCTGATTAGTCGCCACAAGGGGAATATCATGGGCGTAGGCCATATCAATGAAGGCGGCTTCGGTCTGTTGCTCCAGAGCCATACCATGACGCATGATCTCCATATACAGCCGCCCGGGGAACAGGGTGATCAGCTTTTTCAGAACGGCCTCTGCCTTTTGCCGCGAGGTGGCCCCGGCGGTCTGGAGATATTTGCCCACCGGCCCCGAAGGCCCGCCGCTCAGGCAAATAATATCCGCCGTATGCCCGTCAAGATCAGACAGAGAAATTTGCGGAGTTTCATGCGGCTCGCTATCCAGATGAGCCTTGCTGACCAGATGCATCAGGTTTTTATAACCCGCCTCGGTTTGGGCCAACAGCACCAGCCACCCCGGTTCCGGCGCCTTGAATGAGCGGCTGTCCTGTTCCACCTCATGACGAACAGCGATGCGGCAGCCAATGATCGGCTGAACCCCGGAATCCGGCAGAGCCAATGAAGCCTCCAGCGCGCCGAACATATTGTTGGTATCGGTGATGGCCACGGCGGGCATATTATGCGCCGCACACAGCTTGCCCAATGCCTTCACATGCA
>DRKK01000271.1 GCA_011051815.1 Sphingomonadales bacterium
GATACCTATTATGTGGTTGCCCATTTCCATTACACCATGTCCATGGGGGCGCTATTTTCTATCTTTGCCGGCTGGTATTACTGGATTGGTAAAATGAGCGGCAAGCCCTATCCCCAATTTGTCAGTAAATTGCATTTCTGGCTAACCTTCATCGGGGTGAATGTCATTTTCTTCCCGCAGCATTTCCTCGGCCTTGCCGGAATGCCGCGTCGTATCCCTGATTATCCTGATGCCTATGCTCTGTGGAACTATGTCTCTACCGTAGGCTATATGATTGCGGGTGCCGGCGCATTGGTCTTCTTGTATGGTGTCTTCCTGACCCTGCGGTCCAAGGAACGGGTTGGCGACAATCAGTGGGGCGCAAGTGCAACGACGCTGGAATGGACTTTGTCCTCACCACCGCCGTTCCACCAGTTCAATACCTTGCCTAAAATCAAGTAAGGGCGTTAGATGCAGACTGCTGCCTCAACCATAGATCAAAACCTCCGGGAAGATTACCTTCCCGGAGCCGGAGATTTTTTCGCGCTTCTGAAACCGCGGGTTATGTCTCTGGTGATCTTTACTGCCTTCATTGGCATGATCATGGCACCGGGTGATATTCATCCAGTGATCGGCTTTACGGCCATTCTGTGCATTGCCGTGGGCGCCGGGGCGTCCGGTTGCCTGAATATGTGGTATGAGGCCGACCTTGATGCCCGCATGAAACGTACCGCAAGCCGTCCAATCCCCTCTGGTCGTATTGATCGTCAGACCGCCCTGCATTTCGGGGTTGCCCTGTCGGTTGGTTCTGTCCTGCTTATGGGATTGATGGTCAATGTGGTGGCCGGGGCGTTGCTTTTGATGACGATCCTCTTTTATGTGGTGGTTTATACCATTTGGTTAAAACGGCGCACATCCATGAATATCGTCATTGGCGGCGCGGCTGGTGCCTTTCCCCCCATGATCGCCTGGGCCGCCGTAACGGGTGACATCAGCATGGCCCCCATTGTTCTGTTCGGCATTATATTCATGTGGACACCACCCCATTTCTGGTCATTGTCCCTCTTTGCTTGCAAGGATTACAAAGCGGCAGGCATTCCCATGCTACCGGTCGTATCCGGCGAAGGGGAAACCCGCAAGCAAATTTTAATCTATACATTCCTGATGGCGGCTGTATCCCTGTTGCCGTGGGGTATGGAATTTGCCGGACCGGTATATGGCATTGTCGCTGCCTTTATGAGCGCTGTTTTTATCTGGCTGTCATTAGCTCTTTTCATGAAAAAAGATAATGCTGCCGCAAAAAAAGTTTTTTTCTTTTCCCTGTTTTATTTATTCATACTATTTGCCGTCATGGGCGGCGAAGCCATGATCGGAAGGATGATCTGATGCCCCTGCATGAAGAACATAAAAAACGCGCAGGCCGTAATTATGCCATGGCGGGCATATTGCTCGCACTGGTGATCCTGTTTTTCGTGGTGACCCTCGCAAAACTGAATGTGATTTAAGCCATGAACAGCTACGCTGCCACCCATAAAACAAATAACCTCAAAACACTGATGGTTTTACTTGTTATACTCGGTCTTATGATCGGGCTGGTAGCGGTCTCTGTACCGTTGTATCGCCTGTTCTGTCAGGTTACAGGCTATGGCGGCACCACCCAAGTGGCTGAGGCTGGAAATACGACCATTCTGGCCCGGGAAATGACCATACGGTTTAATTCCGATGTCAACAGCCACCTGCCATGGCATTTCAAGCCGGTCCAGCGGTCCGTCACCGTCAAAATTGGCGAAGAAGCCCTAATATTTTTCCGGGCCGTCAATAACAGCAATGAGACCATAACCGGCACCGCTACCTTTAACGTGACCCCGTTCAAGGCGGCGCCCTATTTTAACAAGATCGACTGTTTCTGCTTTACGGAACAGACACTGGCCCCCGGCGAGGAAGTAGACATGCCTGTCTCTTTCTATATCGACCCGGATCTGGCCACAGATAAACGTCTGAATGAAGTGAAGGAAATCACCCTTTCCTATACTTTCTTCAGAGCCGAGGAAGACTGAGGAGGGAACGGAGGTTACAGCCCGTTCATAATAATTTTTAAACTTAAGGTATAAGGGATCAAAATGTCAGATTCACATGCACAAAAACATGATTACCATCTTGTAGACCCGAGCCCATGGCCCATTGTCAGCTCCGTGGGCGCATTTCTAATGGCCGTTGGAGCCATGATGTATATGCATGAAATTCCCCTGATTGCCAGCATGCCCGGTTCTTACAGCGCGCTGTTCTATGTGGGCGTTACCATTGTTCTGTATGGGGCCTATAGCTGGTGGGGTGATGTAATCCGGGAAGGTGAAAAAGAGGGTCACCACTCGGCAATCGTCCAACTTGGTCTGCGCTACGGCATGTTCCTGTTCATCATTTCAGAGGTCATGTTCTTTGTGGCCTGGTTCTGGGCCTATTTTAATGCAAGCCTGTTCCCGACAGAGGCCATTGGCGGCGTCTGGCCACCGCAAGATATTGAGACCCTTGACCCTTGGCACCTGCCTTTGGTCAACACATTGATCCTGCTCACCTCCGGCACCACGGTCACATGGGCCCATCATGCACTTCAGGAAGGTGACCGCAAGACATTCATCAATATGCTTTTATTTACGATCCTTCTGGGGGCATCCTTCACCGGAATCCAAGCCTATGAATATGCCCATGCAACCTTTGCCTTTGATGAAAATATCTATAGCTCCACCTTCTATATGGCGACCGGATTTCACGGTGCCCATGTGTTGATCGGCACCATATTCCTGACCGTTTGCCTGTTCCGGGGCCTTAAAGGTCACTTTAAGCCCGACCATCATTTCGGGTTCGAGGCTGCCGCATGGTATTGGCATTTCGTTGATGTGGTCTGGCTGTTCCTTTTCGTCAGCATTTATGTGGGCGGTGCGGGTTCGCCGGGCGTCCATTAAGCAGACGGCACGTGAGCCTTTCACCCAATAATACGACAGTCTCGCCCTTGCGGGCGGGGCTGTTTTGCAAATGCCCCAAATGTGGTCGCGGAAAGCTCTATGCGGGCTTTCTGACCTTTGGTGAAAAATGCCCCAACTGCGGTCTGGATTTTACCAAATTTGATTCAGGCGATGGTCCGGCAGTTTTCATCATCATGTTTCTGGGTTTTATCATTGTTGGTCTTGCCCTGTTTGTTGAAGTTAAATTCTCACCCCCCCTATGGCTACATCTGATCCTCTGGATCCCAAGTATCATAGGCGGCGCATTATTATTATTGCGCCCGGCAAAGGCCCTGATGGTCGCCGCCCAATATCATTTCAATGCCAGCGAGGGGAAACTCGATCAGTAAATATACTTTCAGGCCGCGTCTCTGGCCCACCTTGATGACCATCCCCCTGCTTGTGGTGCTTTGCCTGCTGGGCAATTGGCAGGTGGACAGGCTGAACTGGAAACTGGACCTGACGCAGAAACTGAATCAGCGGTATCATCTGCCGCCTGTCACTCTGCCGGACAGCATAACGACCCCCGATGACTGGCTCTATCGTCATGTGACCGTATCCGGCCGTTTTCTGCATATGCGGGAGATGCCGCTGTATGGTGTCGGCCCTAATGGGCGGCCCGGTTATGACCTGTTCACCCCTCTGATCACCTCAGGCGGCAAATATGTGATCATCAACCGGGGCTGGGTGCCGGAAGATTTGAAAGAACCCTCTACCCGGCCAGATACCATCAAATCCGGCCCCATACAGATCACTGGTGTTTTACGCAAAAGCTGGCGCAAGGAGCGCTTCGCACCGGAGAATGACCTTGACCGGAATCTATGGTATTACGGCGATCTGAACGCCATGGCACAGGCACAGGAACTGAGCGATGTCTTTCCCATGTTTGTCTATGCCGACGAAGGCACGGAGCCTAGTCAATATCCCGTCGGCGGACGCACACGGGTTAAACTGGTCAATAACCATCTGGATTACGCCATGACATGGTATGGTCTGGCCATCGTATTGCTGGTGATTTATGTTATCTCCGCCCTGCGCAAGACTGAAAGGCCTGAGGACCATTTCTGACTTGCATTCGCAAGGGTCAGGGCCTATTAATCTCATCCATTAATGTTAGAGGGTCATACCGTGAAATATATCAGCACCAGAGGTCAGGCACCAGAGCTTGGGTTTAATGATGTTCTGCTCACCGGGCTTGCCCGTGATGGCGGACTATATGTGCCTTTGGACCTCCCCCACTTCAGCGCAGATGACATACGTGCCTTTCGGGGCATGCGCTATCAGGATGTGGCCCTGCGGGTGATGACCCCCTTTGTCTGTCCCGATATTGCCGAGGACGAACTGGCAGAAATCATTGCCAAGGCCTATGGTACTTTTCGCCACAAAGCCATTGTCCCCTTGAGCCAGAGCGACAGCAACCACTGGATATTGGAGCTGTTCCACGGCCCCACATTGGCCTTCAAGGATGTGGCCCTGCAACTGCTCGGCCATCTTTTTGATCATGTATTGACCAAACAGGGGCGCAAAGTGACCATCGTGGGCGCTACCTCCGGCGATACGGGTTCCGCCGCCATTGAATGTGTCAAGGACCGGGCCTGCGCAGAAATCTTCATGCTCCACCCCAAGGGCCGGGTGTCCGATGTTCAGCGGCGGCAAATGACCACTGTCCTGTCGCCCAATGTGCATAATCTGGCTGTGGACGGTAATTTCGATGATTGTCAGGCCATGGTCAAGGCCCTGTT
This sequence comes from Sphingomonadales bacterium, assembly GCA_011051815.1. GTDB lineage: Bacteria > Pseudomonadota > Alphaproteobacteria > Sphingomonadales > Emcibacteraceae > Paremcibacter. Next base: position 4,721 of record DRKK01000271.1, read on the forward strand.
CAATGACCTGGCCTTTCGGGATGAGATCACCCTGTCGGCGGTCAACAGCATCAACTGGGCGCGGGTCATGGCCCAGATTGTTTATTATTTCACCTCTGCGGTTGCCCTCGGCGCACCGGACCGTGAGGTTTCCTATAGCGTCCCCACGGGAAATTTCGGCGATATTTACGCGGGCTATATGGCACAAAAGATGGGGCTGCCCATCCGCCAGCTGATCGTGGCCACCAACCGCAACGACATATTGACCCGCGTCTTGACCAGCGGCGATTATACAGTCGGCAATGTCAGCCCGACCATCAGCCCCAGCATGGATATTCAGGTCTCCAGCAATTTTGAACGGCTGCTCCATAACCTCTATGATGGGCAAGGCGCGGATGTGCGCCGCCTGATGGATGGTCTCACGAACTCGGGCAGCTTCACCATTGACGGGCCTGAACTGGACAAGGCCAAACAGATTTTTGACGCTATACAGGTCAGTGAAAGCGATACAGAAGCCACCATCAAGGCCGTCTTTGAGCAGACCGGACAATTAATTGACCCCCATACGGCGGTTGGCGTCAAGGCGGCAGAGTTGAAAAATACAGACCCCGCCACGCCCATGATTACCCTTAGCACCGCCCATCCGGCCAAATTCCCGGACGCCGTGGAAAAGGTCACTGGACAGCATCCAGCCCTGCCCGCCCATATGGCCGACCTGTTCGAGCGGCCGGAGAAATATGACCTTCTGGACCATGATCTGGACGCGTTGAAGTCCTATATCCGGGAAAATTTATGACCGTTACGGTGACAAAGCTGGACAGCGGCCTGCGGGTTGTCTGCGATGTCATGCCCCATGTGGAAACGGTGACCGTCGGCGTCTGGACCGATGTAGGTAGCCGCCATGAACGGCCCGACCAGAACGGCCTGTCTCACATGCTGGAGCATATGGCCTTTAAAGGAACCAAAAGACGCTCTGCCCGTGATATTGCCGAGGTGGTGGAAAATGTGGGCGGCTATCTGAACGCTTATACCTCGCGGGAACATACCACCTATTATGCAAGGCTTCTGAAAGATGACCTGCCGCTGGGCCTGAATGTGTTGGCCGATATTCTGCAACATTCGGTATTTGACGATCAGGAACTTGAGCGGGAACGCGGGGTCATCATACAGGAAATCGGCCAGTCCAACGACACGCCCGATGACATCGTCTTTGATTATTTTCAGGAAGCCGCCTATCCGGACCAGCCCGTTGGCCGCCCCATTCTGGGCACCGTGGATCTGGTCAATAATTTCAGCCGAAATGACCTGTCCGATTATATGGCCAGCCATTACAAGGCCGAACAGATGGTGGTGGTGGCCTCGGGCAATTTTGACCCGGACCGTTTCATTGAACAGACATCCGCAGAATTTGGCACCTTAGAGCATACCCGGGACACCATGAATGATACAGCCTGTTATCAAGGGGGCTTAAAATCACAACACCGGGACCTTGAACAGGTTAACCTGTTGATCGGTTTTGAGGGCATCGCTTATGATGATCCGGATTTTTACGCAGCGCAAATCATGTCCATGATTTTGGGCGGCGGCATGTCGTCACGCCTGTTTCAGGAAATCCGGGAAAAGCGGGGCCTTGTTTATTCCATCTATAGCTTCATGCAATCCTATATGGACGGCGGCAGTTTTGCCATTCACGCCGGGACCGGCCCGACGCAAGTGGCGGAATTAATCCCCGTGGTCGCCGGAGAAATGCACGCCCTGTCACAATCCGTTACCGCGCAGGAAGTTCAACGCGCCTGCGCCCAGATGAAGGCCGGCCTCCTCATGTCGCTGGAAAGCACGACCAGCCGCATGGAACAGCTGGGCCGGCAAATGATGATCTTTGGCCGCCCCGTCCCCCATGCTGAAATCATTGAAAAAATTGATCAGGTCGATGCGGTCGCTGTCATGCGTTATATGGATCGGATGTTAAGTGGTAACAAACTGTCCCTCGCCGCCGTTGGCCCGCTTGGTGCGCTGGAAGATTACGACAAAATCGCCGCGCGGTTTTAGGCACCGCCTTCTTCGAACCGGGGCAACTCATCGATGATACATACTTGTCTGATCCGGCTTTTGTTCCAGATATGCCTGCTTATCCTGAATGGTTCAGGATTATCCATAACGCCAAGGGTAATATCAAAATTTCCATCAAAGTGAATACTCATGCTTGAGCCGCAATTTTTGCAGAAACCACGTTTAAGTTTTTCGCTGGACTGAAAATAACTTAATTCCCCGGAGATAACCCTGACGTTATCCTTATCAAAAACAGCCCAGAGCATAAAGGCTGAGCCAGAAGATTTCTGGCACCATTTACAATGGCAATATTCCGTATATTGTGCCGGGCCGATGGCTTCCAACGTTATGTTTCCGCACAGGCACCGCGCTGTATGACGTTCCCCCGTCATTGTCTTGTCCATCCCTCAGGATACATCACGATATAGCCGGGGGTTGCCTTAATACGGTCAATCCAGCGCAATATTGCCGGAAAGCGGGACAGGTTAAAATCGCCCATCTCTGCATTATGGCTATAGGCGAATAACGCTATATCCGCGATGCTATACCCATCCCCCACCAGAAATTCATGATCTTTCAATCGATTTTCCATAACCGCAAGGGCGTCATAGCCTTTGGTATGAAGCAGGGGAATTTCCGCCCGGCGGGGGCTGTCATCCGGCAGCATGGTCAGAATATATTTGGCCACGGCCACAAAGGGTTCATGGCTATATTGTTCAAAAAACAGCCATTTCATAACCTCTGCCTGTTGCCATTTATCGTCCGGGAAAAACGCCGTATCCCGGGCGAAATAATAGAGGATGGCATTGGATTCCGCGAGGCACCGGCCATCCTCAAACTCAACAACCGGAATTCGGCCATTGTTGTTTATGGCCGACAGGAACGCTGTGCTGCGGGTTTCCCCCTTTACCACATCATATTGGATAGTCTTGAAATCCAGCTCAAGCTGGCTCAAGAGCAGCCGCACCTTATAGGCATTACCGGATTCAGTATTATCATGCAGGACAAGCATCCAAAGTCTCCAAAATCATATCATTATAAAACTGGCAATCACATAAAAAACCAGCGTCAACGCCCCCGCCAGCAGGGCATAGGGCAATTGAGTGCGCACATGTTCCAGCAGGTCACACCCGCTGGCAATGGCCGACACGGCGGTGGTATCGGAAATGGGCGAGCAATGGTCGCCAAAGACCCCGCCGCCTAACACGGCGGACAGCACCAGTGACGGCGGCAGGCCCAAGGTCTGAATCAGCGGCACCGCCAGCGGAATCAGGATGGCAAAAGTCCCCCATGATGTGCCCGTGGTAAAAGATATGATCGCCCCACTCAGGAACAGGACCGGCACCACCAGCACCAACGGCAGATAATCTCCGACCAGCCCGGCAATAAAAACCCCGGTGCCCAATTGTTTCAGACTTGCCCCAAGGGCCAGAGAGAACAACACGATCGTCACCAGCGGCAACAGCTCGCCCATACCCTTAAAGCCGATTTCCACCAGCTTGATATGGCTATATTTCCGGCTCATCAGCATCATGACATAGGCCACGACACAGGCCAGCGCGGTGGCATAAAGCACTGATTTGGAGCCACTGCCCTTGGTGAGTTCGCCGCCGCCAGTCCAGAACATAAAGCCCACCATGCCAACGACCATGGTCAAGAGGGGTATGATCATAAAGCGCGCCTGTGTCGGCGGATATTCATGTATATGGACCGCCGATTCTTGCTCTGCCCGGGCATCACTCCGCGCCATGGGACCATGAACCCTGTCCCCGATCACCGTGTAAAAAACAATGGCCAACGTAATCAACGCATAAAAATTAAGCGGTACTGTGCCCCATAATATCTCGGCCGCTGAACGGTCCAGATCATAACTGCTCAAGAGCGCCAGAACGTAAGCCCCCCACGCGTTCAGCAGGATCAGAATGCAAATAGGCGCACTAGTGCTGTCAATAATATAGGCCAGGCGGGCGCGGCTCATGCCATATTTGTCGAACAGCCCCCGGGCCAATATACCCGATGTCAGGACGCTAAGGTTGGATTCGATAAAGACCACGATCCCGGTCAGGGTGGTCAGCAGTCCCACGGACCGGCGGCTACGGGCAAGGCCGCTATGCACCAGCCTGTCCACCATGGCCGTTACCCCGCCGGAAACCCGGATATAGGCCAGCAACGCCCCGATCATCAGGCTGAAGACCAATATACGGCTGTTCCCCGCATCACTGAAAACGCCAACAATCCGCTCTAAACTGGCCAGAAAACCGCTTAGCGGCGCGATAATGCCCGGGTCAATCAGCAGAAGCAGCTCAGAGGTAAAAATCGCCAGGAATAACGCCAGAATGACTTCCTTGCGCCAGAGAACAACCGCAATCGCCACAAGGGGCGGCAGAACCGTCAACCACTGCATATTATCCGCCATAAAGGCTCCCTTTTTATTATCTTATAGGGTTTTAGACTATCCGCCTGACGCCGTAACCGCAAGCTATGCTGACAATAAATAACCCAAGGGCCAGCCCGTAATTGGCAAAGATAACCGCGCCCGTGGCAAACAAAACGGCATAAATGGCCGTCGTGGACAGCAGCGTAGCCTTTAGCCCTTTTCTGATCTCACCATCTTTCAGGGACAGTGATGCCCTGAATTCATCCAACTTTTCCTTTGGCGTTGCCTGTGTCAGCAAGGTTACTGTAATCCAGCCCGTGGTTGTCAGGGCAACACTCAGGACAAATTTTTGCCAGTCCTCAAGGCCGCCGTAGGGGCCAAATTCAAAGAACAGGCTGATCAGAAAGGAAAAGACCATGGCGGAAATTTCACTCCACACATTTATCCGAACCCAAAACCAGCGCAGCAGGAACAGTAACCCCGTACCCGCCCCAATAGTCAGCAACAGACGAAAAGCCTGAAAAGCATCCTGTAAAAGCAACGCCAACAGGGACGCACAGACCATCAAGGCAACCGTCATCAAACGGCCTACCCAGACCAGTCGCTTTTCCGATGCCTCCGGCCGAATAAACCGCCGGTAAACGTCATTAACAAAATAGGATGCGCCCCAGTTCAAATGGGTGGATATGGTCGACACATAA
>DRKK01000272.1 GCA_011051815.1 Sphingomonadales bacterium
AATTTCCGTGAATATACTGGGCCGGGACTTTATCCTGCCCATATCCTCCATCCGCCGCTTTAGCTGGGAGAATTTCGGCATCAATTATGTGATGATGGTTGATCCTAATACCTTGAAAGACGCGCCCTTTACCTATGTGGCCACCGCCAAAACACGCCCCGCACAGGAGGCCGTCATATACCGTGAATTATATCAAAAATTTCCCGGAGCCTCTATCGTTCGCATGAAAGAGGTTCTGGAAAATGCCCTGACTCTTTTGGGTAAAATATCAGGCGCCATTGATGTCATGGCGGCAATAACCATCATATCCGGTGTGCTGGTCTTGGCCGGGGCCATTGCGGCGGGGCATAAGTCGCGCATTTATGATGCGGCGGTGCTAAAGGTGGTTGGGGCGACCCGCTGGGATATTTTAAAGGCCTATGTCATTGAATTTATTTTACTGGGGATCTTAACCGGTGCCGTCGCCATCCTGCTGGGGTCACTGGCGGCTTACGTCGTTATTACCCGGGTCATGGAAATGCCGTGGCAGTTGCCCTTTGACATTCCCCTTGTCACCGTATCGGGCAGCATATTGGTCACCCTTGTCTTTGGTATGGTCAGCATCTGGCTCGCCATGTCTGTGCGGCCAACTCATATTTTACGCAATCAATAGATTTTAAAAATCTGCCTCAGTCGTAAAAGTCATGGGTTCTTTATTATAGGGATGGGTGAGGGTGAGCAGACGGGCATGGAGCAAAAGACGATCGGCCATTTCCAAAGCTTTGTCATGGGCATAAAGGCTATCACCCAGAATAGGATGACCCATAGAGGTTGCATGAACCCTGAGCTGATGGGTGCGCCCGGTCACCGGATAGAAGGCCACTCTGGTGTAATCCTTTGCCCTGTCCAGCACTTCCCATCTAGTAAGCGCCGCTTTGCCATTCTCATGGTCAACGATATGCAGGGGGCGGTTGGGCCAATCCAGAATAAGCGGCAGGTCTATTTCCCCGGCATCCTGCTCAACAATGCCATACAAGTGAGCCACATAGGATTTCTCCGTGGCCCGCTTTTCAAATTGCTTGCTGATATGGCGGTGTGCTTCCTTATTAAGGGCCATCACCATAACACCGGAGGTATCCATATCAAGGCGATGGACCACCGTTGCCGCCGGAAACCTGCTTTGCACGCGCAAACTCAGGCTATCTTTCATATAGGCCTGACGTCCCGGGACCGAAAGCAGGCCGCTGGGTTTGTTCAAAACCACAATATCCTTATCCAGATACAGGATGTCCAACGGCGATTGAGGTGGGGCGTATGCAAACATTAATTTTTCCAAAATACTTATTTTCTAGCCTAAACATATATGCCATTATGCGATCTATAAAAATAACTTTTTCATTCGGGATAAATCAAAAATGATAATCAGACCTCTTTACCTCAGTATAATCGCTGTTTTCCTCATATTTTCACCCGTGAGCGTCAATGCCGCAGACGGGGACAGCCTGAAACTGGATTATCAGCGTTTCAAGCTGGATAACGGCCTGACGGTCATTGTTCATGAGGATCATAAAGCACCCGTTGTCTTTGTCGGGGTCTGGTATCATGTGGGCTCAAAGGATGAGCCAAAGGGCAAAAGCGGTTTTGCCCATTTGTTTGAGCATCTCATGTTTAACGGCACGGAAAATTATGATGCCGATTATTTCAAGCCATTGCAGGAAATCGGGGCCACAGGCATGAATGGCACTACTTGGCTGGACCGGACAAATTATTATGAAACAGTGCCCGTAGGGGGGCTTGACCGCGCTTTATGGATGGAATCCGAACGGATGGGCCATCTGCTCGGTGCCATCAGTCAGGAAAAGCTGGACGAACAGCGGGATGTGGTCAAAAATGAAAAGCGGCAAGGGGACAACCGGCCCTATGCCATGGCAAGTTACCTGGAATTTGAAGGCTTGTTCCCTGCGGATCATCCCTATCACCATTCCACCATCGGGTCCATGGAAGACCTGAGCAATGCCAGCCTTGACGATGTGAAGGGCTGGTTCAAGAAATACTATGGCCCGACCAACGCGGTTGTTGTCCTTGCCGGGGATATTGACCTGGAAAGAGCCAAGGCTTTAATGACTAAATATTTCGGCGATATTGAGCCCGGTGTGCCACTAACCCGTAAAAAGTCGCTGGTACCGGATCGGACCCAGAATACGGCAGAAATCATGTATGACAATGTGCCGCAACCCCAATTACGCTGGCTATGGGCCGTACCAGGACGCACAGAGCAGGAAACAGCACAGCTTACGATTGCCGCCAATATATTAGGGTCCGGCAAAAATTCAAGGCTCTATAAGAAACTTATCCATGAAACCAAGCTGGCCACCGACGTTTCGGTTTATATTCAGAAATTCGAGCTGGCCAGCGTTTTCACGATCTCTGTTACCCTTAAGCCGGAGACTGATCTGGATGAGGTCAGGGATATTCTCAATAAGACCATGGCCACGTTATTAAAAAACGGCCCCGACAAAAAAGAACTGGCCCGGGTAAAGGCGGGCATCGACAGCAGTGTCATTCGCTCCCTTGAATCCGTTTCCGGCAAGGGGCGTATGCTGGCAACGGGGCAGCTTTATTCTGATAATCCGAATTTTGTTAACAAGTCGCTCAACTGGCTGAATACAACGGATCGCAAGGATGTTAAGCGGGTTATGCAGAAATGGTTGTCAGACGGGGCCTATCAGCTCACAATCCTGCCCCATGGCAAGCATAAAGCCGTCAAAGAGGCGGCCGTTGACCGCAGTAAAATGCCTGATATGACGAAAAATTCCACCCTTAAACTGCCCCCCTTACAGAAAGACCGTCTTAAAAACGGTATCCAGATTATTCTGGCCGAACGTCATACTATTCCGGTGGTTAATATGAGTGTCCAGTTCGATGCCGGCACCGTTTCCGACCAAAACGGCAAAGAAGGCACCGCTGATTATGCCTTTGGCCTGATGAATGAGGGCACAAAGAGCCTGACATCCCTTGAAATGGCCGATACCAAGGAAATGTTAGGGGCAGATATTGGTTTTAACAATGGCCGAGATACATCCAGCATAACCCTGTCCGCGCTGAAAAAGAACCTTGATCCCTCGGTAAAATTATGGGCGGATGTGGTGCAAAACCCCGGTTTCCGGCCAGAGGATTTTGAACGTGACCGGGGCCTGATCCTCAACCAGATTGAGCAATCCAAAGTTAACGCCCGCTCCATCGCCATGTCGCTTCTGGCCAAGAAAACCTATGGGGACGGTCATCCTTATGGCTTGTCATCTCAAGGAACCGAACAGTCTATAAAAGCTATGACCCGCAAGGATTTAACCAACTTTATAGATGCCTGGATACGCCCGGATAATGCAACCATATTTGTGGTTGGGGACACCACTATGGCAGATATAAAGCCGGTACTGGAAAAATATTTTGGTAAATGGCACACGCCAAAAGCACCTAAAGGCAAGAAAAACATTCCAAATGTGGATAATGCCACGGCAACGCGGATATATCTGGTTGATAAGCCCGGATCACCACAGGCGACCATTGTTGCCGGACAAATCGCACCATCCAACCGGGACCCGCGTTTCTTTGACATTAACGCCGTCAATGAAATACTGGGCGGCAATTTCTCGGCACGGCTCAATATGAACCTGCGCGAAGACAAGGGTTGGGCTTATGGTGCCTTTAGCGGTATCAGGTCCGTGGCCGGGCCGGGGCTGTATATCCTGTTCGCCCCCGTACAGATCGACAAAACTGCCGAGGCTATGCAGGAAGTGCTGAAAGAGACTACGGACCTCTATAATGGCACCAAGCCCGCCACAGAGGAAGAAATCGCCCTGATGCGCAAGAATAAGGTTCTGACCTTGCCGGGCCGTTTTGAGAGCGCCAGTGCCTTGCTGGGCTATATCATGGATAATGAGGTCAGGGGACGGGATTATAAATATGCCGAAACATTGCCGGAGAAATATCAGGCGATCACCGTGGATATAATTCAGAAAACCGCAAAGGATATTTTAAAGCCAGATGCCCTGACATGGGTCGTGGTCGGTGACCTGAGCAAGATTGAGCAGAAGGTACGTGACCTGAAACTTGGTGACGTGATGGTCGTAGACGCAGAAGGGAAGCCCGTTAAATAAGACGTAAACCCCATAGTATATAACAAATCAGACCCCTATAAAATTCGCATAATTTATATTATGGAATATTTTATGGGGGTCTTGTTTTACTATATGTTACATCTTATGACAGGTGTGTTAATATGAGCACAGTTGTTCTAATTGAAGGAATGGTAAAGGATGGTAATACCAAAACACAAATAGTTC
>DRKK01000273.1 GCA_011051815.1 Sphingomonadales bacterium
AAACTTTAAAAACTCTCTGACCCCTACCCTTAAAAGGGGAATGGAATGAGACAATTCTCGCATGGAAATTTCGCCGTTTCACCCCCATTCTTTGAAGAATCAGACCGCCAAATATGTTCTGAAAGTGAAAGAAAAATTCTTTCCCTTATGTTACGAAACCCAAGACGAACATTAGCGGAAATCACCAAACTTTCCAGCTTTTCCCAACAAAGCGTTTCCCGTCTTGCCAAAGGGCTGATCGACAGAGGCGTTCTTGTTACAGAGGAAAAAGTCGCAACCGGCAAACGCGGCCAACCCAGCATTATCGTAAAACTTGCCCCGGATTACGCCTATACTATTGGCATTTCCCTGATGACAGACTGCGTAACGGTAGCTCTAATGGATTTTTCCGGCAATATATTGGAACAAAGACAACATATTCTGCCCGCTATGACCCGCCGTGCGGTAAAGGCGCAATTACACGAAACATGTGATGACCTCTTCGCAATTCATGCCATAGACCAAAAAAACATACTTGGGGTTGGTGTCGCAATTTCCGGCTATAGCCTTGGGGGCAGATCCCGGTACAATACGCCACCCAACCTTGATGAATGGGCGTTAATTGACATTGATGAAATCCTGGCCGAGGAACTTGACCTACCTGTCTGGGTGGAAAATGATGGTAACGCGGCTGCCCTCGGTGAAAGCCTGATCGGCGTGGGTCGTAATTATACAAACTTTGTCTATCTTTTCATTGCGGCCGGAATCGGCGGCGGCGTTGTTATCAACGGTGAAATGATGCGTGGGTGCAATGGCAATGCCGGTGAAATTGGCCTGATTGTACCAAGTGACAAGTATCATCGGCCTATGCTTGACCTGCTGTTCGATATGGTACAAAAAAGCGGCATAGAAGTAAGTAGTATAACTGACATGCTGGAAAAATTTGATGTAGATTGGCCGGCGGTCAATGAATGGATAGAAAAGACTGAGCCAGCCCTTTCACTGGTCGTATCCGCCATTGCGGCCATTCTGGATACAGAAGCAATTGTTCTGGGCGGACGCATCCCGAAACCCTTGGCACGAAACATCATTTCCCATCTGGAAATTTATGACGACGGGCGACGCGCCGAACCACGGGCATTGCCACGAATATTAATTTCGGATTTTACCGGTGATTCAGGCGCCGCAGGGGCGGCCATGTTGCCCTTTCACAAGTATTTCTTTAACAATAATGACGACATTTAACCACAGCGCATTGTAGTGCCCCGTACCACCAACTCCACCGGAACAGTGATATGACGTGGCGCGGCCCCTGTTGCCGCCTCATCCAGAAGATCAGCCACCGCATTGGCTAATTCTTCCGTATTCTGCCTGACCGTAGTTATGGATTCACCCACCTCGGGCAATTCATCAAAACCAATCACAGATACATCATCCGGCACCCGCAAAGCATGATCCTCAAGCGCCCTGATGACGCCCCCTGCCATAACATCAGACAGAGAGAAAACTGCGGAAAAATCTTTTTTCTCTTGCAAGGCCTGTCTCACGGCCAAAAACCCCCCCAGCCCCGTAAACCCGCCTTCCAAAATATTTTCATTGGGAAGGTCTAGGCCGTTATCACGCAAAACATCCCGAAATCCGCGAATCCGCTCACTGGTCGCCCGCGTATGCAGGGGCACCGACATGGCAGCTTTACCGGAAACACTCCCGGCAACCACAAGCATTTTCACATGGCCCAGACGCAGCAAATGCTCTGCTACCTGACGGCCGCCGCTATATTCATCCGAAGAAACCCAGAAATCCGCCGCACATTTGCCGAGGGCGACAAAAGGAATTTTTTTATCCCTCAAAAAGGGCACACGCGGATCTTCATCAAAGGTTGAACAGATCACCATCAAACCCGTCCCCTTTTCCGGCAATCCATTTTCATCGGTTGGAACATGCTCAATACGCAGACCTTTTGAAAAAAGAGCCGCCTCCAGATGTTGTCGGAATAACAGAAAATGCAAGTTTAGCCTGCTGCTAAACCCAATATTCAGGCCAACCTTGACATTCTTTCCCAGCGACAACCCCCGCGCCGTTTCATCAGGCTGATAACCAAGGCGTTCAATAACTGCCCATACTTTGCTGCGGGTTTTTTCGTTCACACCGGGGCGGTTATTGGCCACACGGCTCACGGTTGCTTTTGAAACGCCGGCTGCCCGCGCCACCGCCATTATGGAGGACGTTTTTGCCAACTCATTCTTCCGATCTGCCGCCATCATCTACCCTCTATCAGAATAACCCGAAAATCATTCACATTCGTCAGTGTAGGCCCCGTTTTAACAAAGCCCCCCAATTGCTCAAATAAACCATATGTATTATTTTGCGAAAGAAATTCTGCAGGAGAAAGTCTTGCATCGTCGCATTTCTTCATAAAATCATCTCCTATGACCGCTCCGGCCACATCTTCCGTCCCGTCAATACCATCCGTATCACAGGCCAGCGCGGAAATTCCTGCTTCACCATCCAAACCAATCGCCAACCCGGTCAGATATTCCAGATTACGCCCCCCCTTACCCTGCGGGTTTTTTACTTCCACGGTCATCTCACCACCCGAAATAATAGCCCAGC
>DRKK01000274.1 GCA_011051815.1 Sphingomonadales bacterium
GTTGGAGTCAATTTATTTCACTTATTTAACTGTTTCATCTTCAGTGGGGCCTTCAAACCTACTCAAAAAATTCACATAAATTGAATAAACTCCATGCGGATAATACCCGCGACCAACCTGATTAAGAAAATTCTTATATTTTCCACACGGTTAACCTCAATAACCCATATCGTTTAAATTCATCGAAAATATACCGGCATCAGGCCCAGGAAAAAACGTGACGATAAACATAAAAAATCCTTCATCAAACTGTCACAGGAATCGCCCAACCTTCCCCTACCCACAAGGGAAGGATTGAATGTCATATCGACTATTCACATGTATTAGATGGATTTTTCAAATGTATATTACACCGTTTCATAACACGCCAAATGCCAGAAGGCTTGCCACCTGGGGGGCTTTATTATGCTCCACAGCCCTGTTGGCCATAACCCCATATGCCAATGCCGAGGAAGCCGCCGATGCCATGGAAGCCGATGACATCGCCATGGAAGAAGTGGTTGTTACCGGCAAGACCGTAACCTATGCCAATAACGCCACGGATAATGTCATGCTGGAGCAAAAAGCCCCGGCGGCTAGTGTTTTATCGGCCATTGACAATCTGCCGGGAATATTCATTTCCGAAGGCGGCACCTTTGGCTCCGATGACTGGTCAACCACCATCAGCATCCGGGGATTTAATGTTGGCCTGAGTGAACAGCAGATCGGCATGACCATTGATGGTCTGCCCAATGGTAATTCCAATTATGGCGGCGGCTCCAAAGCCAACCGCTATATCGATTCAGAAAATCTGGCCCGGGCCGAGGTATCACAGGGAACAAGTGATATTGCCTCCCCGTCCCATGAAGCCCTTGGCGGCACCATCAACTTTGTCACCAACAACCCCAACGAAGAATCTGGTATGCGGGCCGGGATCAGTGTGGGTGACAATAACGCCCAGCGGTATTTCTTCCGCTATGATACCGGCGAGATCATGCAAAACACCCATGCCTATATCAGCTATTCCCACACCTATAATGATGCATGGATTGGTAATGAAGGCAATACGGAGCGGGATCATATCTCCGCCAAATTTATCACAGAGCTGGAGAACTGGACCCTTACGGGCCGTTTCTCTTGGGATGACGCCGCCGAAGATAATTTTCAGCGCATCAGCATTGACCAGTTCGTACAAAACCCTGACTGGGATCGCCTGACCGATACCATCACCGGTATTCCCTATGTTGATCAAGCCTATCGTCCCTCATGGTCAACCCTGCGCACCAACTATTTCACCTATTTGCGCGCGGCCTATGAAGGCGATGGCTTCAAAGCCGAAATCACCCCTTATTTCCATAGCCAAAATGGCCGTGGTGACTGGGTTCCGCCTTATCTGGTTAATGTCAACGGCGGCACAACAACACGCCCATCCGGGTCAAGATCACTGGACAGCGGCCCGGACACCATCTTTGGCGGGTCTTTTGACAGCACCTATACCTATGTGGATGCCGCCGGGACGCAGCTCACACCTTTTGACAATTGTACCGCACGGTTGACCTTCCCTTACGGCGGCGGCGGTGCGGCCAACAACCCCGCCTGTTATCCTGTCGGATCAACACCCGTGGGATCATACCGTCATACCCATTACAACAAAAAACGCATTGGCGTTACCGCAGATGCCACTGCCGTAATTGGTGAAAACAACACCGTACGGGCCGGCCTGTGGTGGGAACGTGCGGACCGTGACGAAGGTCGTGACTGGCATAAAATCATTGATCCCCTGAGTTCTCAGGAATTTGACAATGCAGCCTATTGGCGCCAGTATGAGCGGAATTTCATCACCAATACCTTCATGGTTTATGCTGAAGATACGCTGGAAATCAGTGATCTGGTGCTGAATGGCGGCCTGCGAAAATTCATTGTCAGCCTGACCAGAACGGACACTTTCGGCATTGAAGATCAATTCAAGAAAGATTCAAATTCCAAAATTTTGTTCACTGCAGGCGCCCTGTATAATGTCACCGATGACCTGGAAATCTTTGCCGGTTTCTCACAGAATTTCGCCGCCATCAAGGACAGCGTTATCGAAAAAGGCCCCAGCAGTGTCGGGGCAAATCTTGACGGTGAAACTGCCGATAACTTCGACTTTGGCCTTCGTTATGGCAATGACTGGTTACGCGCCAACGTGACGGCCTATTATATCAAATTCAACAACCGGATTGTCTCCATTCCAATTGGCGATTCTGTGAATGGTATTGATTTTATCAATCAGAACCAGAATGTGTTTGATAATGTGGGCGGTGTGGAATCCAAAGGGCTTGAGGCCAGCCTCTCTGCCGATGTGACAGATAACTGGAACATCTATTCCTCTCTGACCATCAATGATTCAGTCTATACCCAGACGGTAAGCAATGTGGTCAAAGACAACAAGGTCGCCCTATCGCCCGAATTTCTTATGGTCGGCACATTGAGCTATGACAATGACGGTATGCGCGGTGGCGTTTCTGCCAAGCATGTGGGTAAACGCTGGGGTAATTTTGATAATACGGACCGCCTGCCCTCCTATACTGTCGTTGACATGTGGGTCGGCTATTCCATGGAGATGGCCGGTATTAAAAATATTGACCTTAGCCTGAATGTGAACAACCTGACCGACAAGCGCTACCTTGGTGGCGGCACACCCGGCAGTTATTTCATCGGCACCGGACGTCAGGTCATGGCCACGGTCACCGTTGATTTTTAGAACCAACATTCATTAAACCAATATGGGGCGCCCACATCAGGCGCCCCATTTTTATATTAGGACATAGACCATGAAAAAAA
>DRKK01000275.1 GCA_011051815.1 Sphingomonadales bacterium
CCCAAATATTTTACACTATATTCTTCAGGCCCCTGCGCCCGAATTGATGTCTTTCTGTTCTTTAAATTATTTTTAACAGTGTTTTTATTATTAAATTACATATATGGATAACATCAATGGACCTTTAAGGGAAGAAGAATCTAATCATTTGCGTCTTCCAGAGCTTTCAGGATTTTCTCTGGTGTGATCGGGGCCTCCAATATCTGGATTCCAATGGCATTAAAGATGGCGTTTGCCGTAGCCCCCACCGGTGGCACCAGCCCGGCCTCGCCCACTCCCTTGGCCCCGAATGGCCCGGTAGGGTCCGGATTTTCCACCAGAATATTGGTCATTTTCGGCATATCAGACGGGCCGAACATTTTGTAATCGGTGAAGCTGTTATTCTGACAAATACCCTTGTCATCATAATAGGTTTCCTCAGTCAAAGCCATACCCAGGCCCTGCTGTGCGCCGCCGTCAAGCTGACCCTCAACCACGCCCGGATGAATGGCGCGCCCCACATCATGGGCGTTGACCAGTTCCAGAACCTTGACCTCTCCGGTTTCCATATCCACTTCCACCTCGGCAATTGTCGTCCCGAAAGGCGGCGCGTTATGGGGCGGGAAAAAGCTGGCATAGCCCTGAATTTGGCCGGGTTGACCAATCAGCTCACCAGTTTCCGGATTCATGAAATTATTGACCCCCTGATCGGCAATGGTTTGAACGGAGATGGATTTATTGGATGAGCCCTTTACATGAATGATCTTGTCTTCCATGTAGAGATTATCCACATCCTCTTCCAATTCCAGTGCCGCGCGCTCAAACAATTGCCGCCGCACATCTTCGCAGGCCTGCTTCACGGCCCCGCCGCCCACATAAAGGGTCCGGCTGGCATGAGCGCCAATATCGAAACCCGCCGCATCCGTATTACCGGTAGCAATATGAATATCTTCATAGGGGAAATCCAGCGTTTCCGCTGCCACCTGCCGCAGGGTTGTATGGGACCCTTGCCCCATATCAGAGCAGGCCAGATTGAGAGTCACCGTGGCATCCTGATGAAGTAAAGCATCACAAACCGTATGCTCCAGCAACATGGGCATGGCCCCGCTGGTATGGTTCATCACCGCGACACCAATGCCGCGCCGCTTTGTCCCGGTCTGATTCTTGTATTTTTCCCTCTTTTCAGTCCAGTTCGCCATCTCTGCCGCCCGGTCCAGACATTCATCCAAGGCGCAGCTGTTATAGGGCACCCCGATACACCAGCCGTCATCGCCAACCCCCTTGTGCCATTTCTTGCGCCATTCGATGGGGTCAACCCCAAGTTCGGCGCAGCCCCGGTCAATCATCTGTTCCATAACAAAATTGGTCTGGGGATTGCCGTAGCCGCGAAAGGCCCCGCAAATGCTCTGATTGGTATAATAGGATTCGCCCCGGTAGCGCAGGCTGTCGAATTTATACATGCCGCCCAGCCACGCGCCGGTGGTAAAGGCGGTGCCAGAGGCATCCACATAATAGGCGCCCTTGTAATTTTCAAATTTGGCATCACAGGCCACGGGCGTACCGTCTTTTTTAAAGCCCATCTTCATCCAGTATTTACCCGGATGGCGGGACGGCGATGTAACCCAGTCTTCTTCGCGTGTGGACAGAACCTTGACCGGACGGCCCGGCACCGCCATGGCCAAGGCACAGGTTTCCGGTTCCAGAACCATGCCCAGCCGGGCGCCAAAACCGCCGCCAATAACGGTGGCATTGATCCGGACCCGGGTCATGGGCAATTCAAACAGGTTGGCCAGCTTCTTCTGAACCAGTTTCGGCATCTGGGTCGAGGTCCAGCAATTAAGCCGCCCCTGATCATCATAAAGTGCGATGTAACTGCCCGGTTCCATCTGACATTGCTTTTGTTTTGGCACATAGAAAGTGTCCTCAACAATAATATCAGCCTCGTCAAAACTCTTGTCCACCTCGCCCCAGGCATAGGCATTATCGGGGAACGCCATTTCCGGTAGCTGAAAGGCCAGATTACCCGGTTTTTCAGGCCGGAACTGCAGGGCATCCGCCTGTTTAGCGGCCTCCGCCGTCATATAAACCGGCAGTTCCTCATAAGTGACCTTGATTTTCTCAGCAGCCCGTTCAGCGGCCTCTTCCGAGACCGCAATAACAGCGGCAATCGCATCGCCGTAATGCTTCACATGATCGGTGAAAATGCTCTGGTCATCTATATCGCCCAGCACGCCGCGCATATCACTGGACACCATCATATCCAGCACAGAAGCATTATATTCCTTTTGGGTTACATCCTTTGGCCCTAGAACCTTGATCACGCCCTTGCATTTTGCGGCCTCCGAAAGGTCGAGACTTGTCACCCGGGCATGGGCATGGTCGTAACAGCGAACGATCTTGCCGTATAACATGCCCGCAAGCTGTACATCAGCGGCATAGAGCGCACCGCCCGTGACCTTGGCCCTAACGTCAACCCGTTCCACTCTTTTTCCAACAACTTTAAGTTCAGTCATAATTATTCTCCCACCCCGGCCATGCGATTACTGGCGTCCTGTACGGCCTCAACAATTTTTGTATATCCGGTACAGCGACAAATGTTCCCCTCAAGCCCGTGGCGGATTTCCGCCTCACTCGGGGACGGATTTTCCGCCAACAAACTGACTGTTTTCAGCACCATGCCCGGTGTGCAATATCCGCATTGCACGGCATCTTTTTCAATGAAAGCTTCCTGCACCGGATGCAGATTACCATCCTGCGCCAGCCCCGCCGCCGTAGTGATTGACGCGCCGTCCATGGTCGCCGCCAGTGTCAGGCAACCATTAATGCTGGTGGTCCCATCCACCAAAACCGTACAGGCACCGCATTCTCCGGTGCCGCAGCCATATTTGGTATCCGTATAGCCCAGATCTTCCCTGAGCGCGTCCAGCAACGTCCGGTTGGAGGGGACTACCAAATCCCGTTCCTCACCATTTACGGTCAATGTTATCGCATGTTTTTTCATTATTTTTTTCCTTCCGTAAGCGCCAGATTAATAACCCGCCTGACCAGAACTCCGGCCACCTTCCGGCGGTAATCTGCCGAGGATCTTTTGTCATCTATAGGGGTAATTTCAGAGGCTACCGTATCCGATAGCTTCTGCAACAAGTCTTCTGTAATCTCAGCCCCCCCAAGCATGGCCTCAACTTTAGGCAGGCGGATTAATGTGGGGCCGACGCACCCCATGGCAACCCGTGCGCTCTGACAAACACCATCAGCCATAGCCAAACAAACAGCTGCGTTTATTTTTGACAGATCCTCTGTAGTACGGGTCATGCGTTGAAAGGCACTTTTCTGTCCCGCTACCGGTGGTGGCACCAGCAGGGAAATGGCCAACTCATCATTCTGTCGGGCCGTAACGCCGTAGGAAAGCCAAAAATCATCCAAACTGACATCCCGCTCACCCGTGGCACTTTTTAGCCGTAAATTTCCGCCCAACGCATAAAGGGCCAGACTACAATCACCCGCCGGGGAAGCCCGCAGGATATTGCCCAGAACCGTGGCCGTATTGCGCAGTTGAGGGGTGGCAAAAACCTTTGCCGCCTGCCACAGCGCCGGATAATGGGTCTTTACATCCTGTGACTTTATAATATCGGCGATGGTTACCTTGGCCCCGATTGTAAGGCCCTGATCAGGGTCAAAACTCAGATCATCCAACCCCGGCACCAGCGCCAATGAGACCACATGGTCAACGGCGTAATCGAATTTCAACGCCACCAACAGATCGGTCCCGCCGGACAATATGGCACAATTATCTTTATGGTCGGCCAATAACCCAAGCACCTC
>DRKK01000276.1 GCA_011051815.1 Sphingomonadales bacterium
AATGCCACGTCTTCTTTTTGCCATGCTGAAATAGGTATTTAATTGTCGCGGCCATGTATTTGTTACTTAATTTTTTTTAATATGTTACTCAATTTTGAATAATTACCTATATCATTACAATACTTTATAAGCAAGTTGCGGTCTTCACAATAATATGTTACGAGTCACATCAGCGGCACCATTTTTCCGGTAACAAAAGGATTTCTATTTGACCTCATCTGAACAGGGCCCTTCCGTTATTTATCGTGCGTGTAATCTTTGTGAGGCCATTTGCGGGCTGGAAATTACCGTTGAAAATAATAAGGTCATCACCATAAAAGGCGACAAGGATGACCCGTTCAGTCAGGGGCATATCTGTCCCAAAGGGACCACATTACAAGATCTTCAGACCGATCCGGACCGGCTGAAACGTCCGGTTAAAAAGGTCAATGGCGCGTGGGTTGAGATCAGTTGGGATGAGGCCTTTGATCTGGCCGTGGACAGGTTGTGGGACATTGGTCAGAAACATGGCCATAACGCCGTCGGGATTTATCTGGGCAATCCCAATGTTCATAATTACGGCGCGCTGACCCACGGATCACAATTTCTGCGACTGCTTCAGAGCAAAAATCGGTTTTCCGCCACCTCCGTTGATCAACTGCCCCATCAATTCACCTCATATCAGATGTATGGCCATCAATTCCTGATCCCCATTCCGGATATTGATCATACCGACCATATGATCATCATGGGGGCCAATCCCGTGGTGTCCAACGGCAGCATCATGACCGTGCCCAACGTCAAACCGCGTCTTGAAAATATCCTTAAAAGAGGCGGCAAGGTCATTGTCATTGACCCGCGCCGCACGGAAACGGCAAAACTGGCCACCGCTCATCATTTCATCAAGCCGGGCCGGGATGTGGTGTTTCTGTTGGCCTTTCTCAATCATCTGTTCACCGAAAATCTGGTGCAGACAGCGCATCTAAGCGACCATCTGGATGGGTTTGAGACGATTCATGGCCTGATCAAAGACTTCCCTTACGGGCGGGTTCAGGACATCACCGGCCTTTCCCTTGACGTCATTCAGTCTCTGGCCGAGGAATTTGCCGCACAAGACAAGGCAGTTTTTTATGGCCGCATGGGGGTTTCGGTCACCCCTTACGGGGCGCTGTGCCAATGGCTCATTCAGCTGATCAATATTGCCACCGGCAATCTGGACAGGGTGGGGGGCACGCTTATTCCCCTGCCCGCCGTTGATCTGGTGGGGGCGGGGCTGGTCGGGCGCGGCGGCTATGGCCGCTGGCACAGCCGGGTCAGCAACCGGCCAGAGGTTTGCGGCGAACTGAGCAGTAGTCTTATGGCGGAAGAAATCCTGACAGAAGGCGCGGGCCAGATCAAGGCCATGGTTCTGGCGGCGGGAAATCCGGTGTTATCCACCCCCAACGGTGGTCAGCTGGAACAGGCCTTCGGTCAGCTGGATTTCATGCTGGCCATTGATTTTTACATCAATGAGAGCAGCCGCTTTGCCGATCTGATCCTGCCGCCCACCGCGCCGCTGGAACATAACCATTATGACGTGAGCTTTTACGGTCTGTCGGTCAGCAATGTGACCCGCTTTAATGAAAAGGCCATCACGGCTGAGGGGGGCAGTCTTGACGATTGGGAAATCTATCATGAACTGATGGTGCGCTACCTGAAAAAACTGGATGTTGATAAAATGCCCAAAAAGCGCGGGCCGGAAAGACTGATTGCCGTGGCTCTGACCAATGGCCCCTACGGGCGACGGCGGGGCAAGCCAGAGGGATTGAGCCTGAGCAAGCTGAAAGAAAATCCCCACGGTATTCTTCTGGGCGATCTGCATCCCCTGCTCACCAAACGGTTAAAGACCAAAAGCGGCAAGATCACCTGCGCCCCGGATTTGCTGGTGGCCGATCTGGACCGGTTGAAAGGTGACCTGTTTACAACGCCCACGAAAGACACGCTGTTGCTTATCGGGCGGCGGGACATCCGGACCAACAACAGCTGGTCCCATAACAGCCGCAGGCTTGTGAAGGGCAAAGACCGTTGTGTGTTGCTGATCAATCCGGCAGACCTTGACCGATATGGTTTTGAGGACGGCGCGCAGGTCAGCGTTAAAAGCCGGGTTGGGTGCGTGACCCTCACCGCACAGGCCAGCGATGACATGATGCCCGGCGTAATTAGTATTCCCCACGGCTGGGGCCATGACCGAAAGGGCGTCAAAATGCGCATCGCCCGCGCCCACGGCGGGGTCAGCGTCAATGACCTGACCGATGAGAAAATCATCGATCAGCTTATCGGCACCGCCGCCGTCAACGGGGTAGAGGTCTCCCTCTGTGCCCCAGATTAACGGGGTCCGGTCAGAACCACTCTGGACTTCACATCCCCGGCAATATCCTTTGGCTTGAATAATATGGGACGCCATTGTTTTTTAGAAAACAGCTTTGTCTGATCCGTGTAATGGGGTGACGTGGGGTCACCAGACTCACCATAGGTCAGGAAAGCCTGCGCCACCGGACCATCATCCGTATAGCTCAGGCTTAACAGAAAGCTGGTGCCGCCGGTGATGGGATAGCCCTTGTCCGTCAGATATTTGCTGCCCTCAACCTTGGTGCCCCGAACCTGTTTGGCGCGGGTGTAATAGACCCGCTGATCAATGATATTGGCGATACCATCCGCGTTATTGCCGCCGTGAAGGGCGATTTTTTCCCCCGCGCGGTAAGCAAACTGCACATCGCCAAGGCGCACATCCGGGGCCAATCCGGCCTTGGCCATAATTTGAACGGCTTCCGCCAGTTTTTGCAAAGCAATGGTCTTATCCCCAAGACCCCGCGGCGTATTGACCGGATCATTGGCGTCAAAAGGAACGGCAAAGAGCGCGCCCTTACGCTTGGTCTCCCGATAATCATAACGGGTGATCCATTCCCGGAACAGAACCGCGCCCCGGCTGTCCAGATCAAGACGCCGGTTATAGTTTTTCAGAACCGCACAGGCCGCCGTCAAATCAACCTTATCTGTCCCGACCGTCACCATGGGCGTGGCCTCACAAGCCGCAACCAGCTCATCCACCAGCAATTCCGCCGACAGGCTCCGGTTTGACAGGAGCGCCTGTTGCATCTCAGGCAGAGAGAATTTTCCGTCCGCCCCCGCCGGGCCATCCGAACTGACATCACTGACCAGTTTGGCATTCATGCGGGTGCGCAGGGTACGCGACGCATCCACAGGGCCGTAAAGCGGTGAATAGCCCGTCAGCGGCGCGGCCACATTGGTCAGCCAATAGCTGTCATTGGCATTGAAAATATAGTCCGAACGCTCCTGAAATGGCTGTTCCACAAAGGGTACAACGCCGGGCACTCTGGCCTCGGGGTGGGTCTGCCATTCAAAACGGCTGTCACTGCCATCCAACAATATCAGGCCCATTTTCTCATAGAAGCCTTTGGTCTGGGGATCGCTTTTGACCCTGTCCTGCCACAGGGCGATGGCCTCGGGGCTTAAGCGGCCCACATTGGAATCATCAATATAAACCGCCCGGCCATCCTTGCTGGTGGCCATGGTATTGACCCACGGCAAGGCGTTCCATTTACGGTGGGCGCCGATGAAGGCATCCATATCTTTCGCCAGATCCATGGCCTTCCACTGATCCAGCAAATTCTGATTGCCCTGGTTGGCGTCCCGGATCGTGAGGGCCTGTTTATTGCTCCAGGGCGCATTGGGCAACGTAACCATGGGCCCATAATGGCTGAACCAGACTGTATGCGGGGTCAGGGTAACCACACCCTTGTCCCCCTTGACCGGAACCATGATTTTCCGCGATGTCATCTTGCGTGGCTTGCCATCATAATAATAGCTGGTCGGATCGCCGGGCACTAGGTCTAGCTTGTAAAAGACCACCCGTTCACTGTCGGACACCGTATGGGTCCAGCCAATATTTTCGTTAAAGCCAATGGCCACCCCCGGCGCACCAAGGAGCTGAACCCCGTAAATATTCATCTTGCCCGGAATGGTCAGATGCTTTTCCCAAAAACGGTTGGTGCCATACCAGGGGTAATGGGGGTTACCCAGCAACATACCCCGGCCATTCTCCGTCCGGTCCCGGCCAAAGGCCCAACCGTTGGAGCCCATCTGACGCACATTAAGGGCCGTCACATTATCCGCGATCACTTGCGGTGATACCTTCACACCAGCAGAGCCTTCTGCAGCCTTGGGCGGGGCGGCGGCCACAATCATGCCCGCCATATAGGGCGTAGTCTGGGCCAGAACCTGAAAGCGGGAGAAAAGATCTTCAGGCGTTATTTCCTGTACCCAATCGGCGCTTTTGCACCATGAGGTAATGTTGTCCCGGCCAACTTCACGAATATATTTGTTATAGCCTGCGGTATAGCCGATGATCCATTCCTGGTTTTCCGCTGATTGGGCGGCAAAGTCACGGGCGGCATTGGTCGGAATATCCAGCGCCCGAATGACAATATCACTCATGATATGCAGGTTTTTATCCCCCGGCCCGTAATATTCCGCCCGCTCGCCCCGGGCCTCAATAATACCGTAAGCAATATTGCATACATGGTCTTCTGCACCGCTATAGCCCTCACCAAAGCCAAGACTGCCATAATCATCCGCCGTAATATGAGGAATGCCATAGCTGGTCCGAACAATCTCTGCCCGGTAAGTCGCTTCCGGTGCCTTTTCCTGCCCGCAAGACGCAAGCAGACCGGTTAACAGAATTATCCCTAAAGTATTTTTTAACATGAATTTACTCACTCTTTGTTTTCAAATGCATTTACGACGAATTTCTGGCTTTGGTCCGCGCCCTGTTTATAGGGGCGGGCGGCGGTCATGTCGGATAAGTTGTCCCAACTTTCCGCGATCATTTCCGGTGTGGCATCTGCGCCCAGAAACAGGCCTTCACTTTCCAGAATTTGCGCCCGGGCAAAGGTCCCGGCCCCGGCGGTAATAATCTCCCCCGTTGGTGCATCTTTACCGCACAAAAATAATACGGCCGGCGACACCGATGCCGGGGTTAACAGGTCCAGCATTTGCGGCGGCATAATATCATCGGTCATACGCGTTGCCGCCACCGGGGCCAGCGCATTGACCCGGATGCCCGATTTATACAGTTCCAGTTTTAACGTATTAACCAGCCCCACAAGGCCCAGCTTGGCGGCGCCGTAATTGCTCTGACCATAATTTCCGTAAAGACCGCTGGACGAAGTGGTCATAATGATTCGGCCATAATCCTGGTCCTTCATCACCGGAAGGACGGCGCGGGTGGCGATCACAGACCCCATCAAGTGAACATTCATCACCATCTCAAAATCAGACAGGGCCATTTTGGTAAATGTCTTGTCGCGCAATATGCCCGCATTATTGACCAGAATATCTATCCGCCCAAAAGCCGCCACGGCCTGATCCACCATAGCCTGCATATCCTCTTCCGAAGTGACATTTCCGCCATTGGCAATGGCCTTGCCGCCAAGGTCAATGATTTCCTGAACCACCTTGTCCGCCGCGCTTTGCGGGCCATCGGCCGACGGCGCGCTGCCGTCCCGACTGCCGCCAAGGTCATTGACCACCACCATGGCCCCGCGCGCGGCAAAGGCCAAAGCATGGGCACGGCCAAGGCCGCCGCCCGCGCCGGTAATAATGGCCACCTGTCCGGTAAAATCATAAGACATATTATTCGCTTCCTTTGAAAATCAAATCTTTTATATTCTTAACATAAATCAAATAAATTGAAATAAGTAATGGATTACCGATTTCATCATTTACAAATTAACAAAAATCCTGTAGGTGTTCTTGATAATTATTATTAACTGCGTATATATATTAGATGAAATATTTAAGTGATATGAAAAAAGGCGACTGTGCCACCATCATCGGGTTTGAGGCCGATCGATGTAATGATGCGGAATTTGCCCGGGACCTGGAAGACCGCCTGCTTGAAATCGGGTTTGAGGAAGGGCTGGATGTGAAGGTCCTCCATGAAGGCCCCATTTCCCGGGACCCGGTGGCGGTGCGTATTGGCCAGATGACGGTGGCCCTGCGCCGTATGGAAGCCAATGCGGTGAAGGTTACGGGCGGTCAATAGATATGCATGAGGTAAAAATAGCCCTGATCGGCAGTCCCAATTGCGGCAAAAGCTCCCTGTTCAACAGCCTGACCGGCAGCCGCCAGAAAGTTGCCAACTATCCAGGCGTCACCGTAGAGCGACGATCCGGTAAATATATCACCGCCGAAGGGAAAGAAGTAACCCTCATTGACCTGCCCGGAATATACAGCCTGAAAGACCGAACCCTGGACGAACGGGTGAGCCGTCAAGTCATCACCGGTACCCATAAAAGCGAAAGTCGTCCTGATATTCTGCTCTGTGTTGCTGACAGCACCAACCTGCGGGTCCATTTGCGGCTGGCATTGGAGCTGAAATATCTGGGCCTGCCGGTTATTCTGGTGCTCAATATGCAGGATCTGGCCAAACGGGACGGGATCACCATTGACCCGGAAATCCTGTCACAAGAACTTGGCCTTCCCGTGGTCACCAGCGTTGCCGTGCGCAGCAGTAGCCTTGATAATTTGAAAAAACAACTTTCCCAGTCCATCGCCGCCCTAACCCCGCCAAAGGATGCTGTGCCATCGCCCTCCACACGGGATTTACAGAAACAGGCCCGTAATATTGCTGAAAAAGCCATCATTGCCGAAGGCACCCAACATAAAATCACCCGGGAGCTGGATAAAATCCTGCTCCACCCCGTCTTTGGCATCATTATTTTCTTCATTACCCTGTTTGGCATGTTTCAGCTGGTCTATTTCTGGGCCGAAGCCCCCATCGCCCTGATCGAGAACGGCTTTAATATCCTTCAGAATTATATCATTCAGGTCATGCCTGATAACTGGTTCCGCAGCTTGCTGGTTCATGGCATCATCGCCGGGGTCGGTAGTGTGCTGGTGTTCCTGCCACAAATTTTGATCCTTTTTACTTTCATCCTCACGCTGGAAGCCACGGGATATATGGCGCGCGCCGCCTTTATCATGGATCGGCTCATGGCTATGGTCGGCCTGAACGGACGGGCATTCATTCCGCTAATGTCCAGCTTTGCCTGTGCCATTCCCGGCATCATGGCAACCCGTACCATTGAGCATCACCGGGACCGGATCACCACCATCATGATTGCCCCTCTGATGACCTGTTCCGCCCGAATTCCGGTTTATGCCCTGCTCATCGGGGCCGTCGTACCCAATGATCCGGTCATTTTCGGCCTGTTCGGGCTTCAAGGCATCGTATTATTTGGCCTGTATCTTGCGGGCATCGTCAGTGCGTTGATTGTGGCGGCAGTATTGAAAATGACCCTGACCCGGGGGGTGCCGCAACCGCTCCTTATGGAATTGCCCAAATATCAACTGCCTGTCCTGAAACATCTGCTGATGAACCTGTGGGAACGGGCGGTCTTTTTCCTGAAGCGGGCGGGGACCATTATTTTATATTCCGCCATTGGCCTATGGGCGTTGGCTCAATATCCCAAAAAACCGCTGGGGGCGACGGAGCCTGATATTTTTTACAGCTTTGCCGGTATCCTGGGCCGTGGCCTGCAGCATATATTTGAACCGCTGGGCTTTAACTGGGAAATATCCATTGCCCTGATCCCCGGCATGGCCGCCCGTGAGGTAGCCATCGGCGCGTTGGGGACGGTCTATGCCCTGCAAGGGAATGAAGGGCAGGTTGAACAGGGGTTACGGGCCGTGATCCAGAATGGCTGGCCCTTGCCTACCGCCTTTGCTTTTCTGGCATGGTATGTTTATGCGCCCCAGTGTTTTGCCACCATCGCCACGGTCCGGCGGGAAACCAATAGCTGGGGCTGGACCATATTCATGACCAGCTATCTTTTTGCCCTAGCCTATCTGATCGCCCTTATGGTCAATAAAGTGACCATCGCCGTTATGGGATAAGGCA
>DRKK01000277.1 GCA_011051815.1 Sphingomonadales bacterium
CATCGGTGACATATGTGGCTTTATCTCTGGGGGTAGCGAACGACGTGCGCTCTTTACGGTACTGCATAATATGGCCTTTCGTGATAAATTTGATTTTTCCGCCTATACAGAACGGCTGGAAAAGCAAAATCAATCAAAATTAATGAGCTGGGTCAAGGGGCTTGTGCAAAAAAATGAAAAGTTGGAACCGCTACCCTCATGGGGATATTTCCTGACCCGGTTTGATGTTAAATATCAACGGCGGCGGCTTTTATTTGTTATCAAAGACCTGAACACACAATATTCCCACCACCCTGAGGATGCCCGCAAACTGGACAGTTTGAAACGGGCGCTTTATGACATCCTGGACGATATTGGTCATTGTGCAGAGGTTAGTGCCATCCCCCAACCGGTCAAAACCGCCCTGATACAGGCCTTCTGTCCGGTGGCAAAACTGAATATAAATGATGATTTGCCTACTGATAAAATTGAAAATCTGCTGACAAATCATTTCCCCCGCCTGACCAATGCATTAGATCGTCTGGCCGAGATATTGCGCCTTGATCATTACAAATCCAAGGCAGATCAGCTTATCGCGGATCAAGGCAATATTGACTGGGCCGGGGATATGTCAAGAAACCTTGCCATCAGCTATATTGGCTTTTCCTTTTGGGATGTGACCACTTTTTCTATCATGGGATCAAGGGAGCTGGGCGAGTTCAACGAGATAAAAATCAATCGTATCAGCCCCAAGGATACATCAGTCCTGCGCAACGGAAATGAAGATATGCCCCTTCAGGGAACGGCTATGGCCGGATTCGGGGCCTTTTTCAGCCGCAAGGACCGGGAGAATGACTATCTGTGGGGGCGGCTTAACAGTGCGGAACGCTTGATTGACCTGCTGTATAATCAGGCCGAAATATCCGGGCTTGCCCATAAGCTGGATGTGGTGGCCCTGAAAAAACGCGCCTTTCAGACCATTCTTGAGGTGGAAAAGAGCTTTCTCAATGAAATTCCTGACTTATTCACGGCACTGGACGAGAAAATAGAAAAACTTTAAACGTGAAAGCTTTCGCCGCAACCACAGCGGCCCTTTTCATTGGGATTGGTGAAAGTAAAGCCGCTCTGAAATTTCTCGTCCTTATAATCCATTTCACTGCCGATCAGATATATCAGCGACATGGCGTCAACAAATAATGTGACACCTTTATCCTCTATCCTTTCATCGGACGGATCAATCTCGTCCACATAATCCACCGTATAGGCCAAACCGTTACAGCCCTTGGTCGAGGTACCGAGCCGCACCCCATGACAGGCCTTGCCCCGATTTGCCATAATATCCCGAATCCGCTCGGCCGCCGCATCCGTTATCGTAATTACATTTCCCATATCATGTCCTACATAAAGCCCATTTCAAGGCGGGCGGCCTCGCTCATCATATAGATGGTCCAAGGTGGGTCCCAGACCAGTTCCACATTCACATCCCGGACCCCATCCACGTCAAGGGCCCTGATCTGAACATCGCCGGGCATGGTTTCCGCCACCGGACAATGGGGCGTCGTCAATGTCATGACAATTTCCACCTTGCCGTCCTCGGCCACATTAATTTCATAAATCAGGCCCATCTCGTAAATATCTATGGGAATTTCCGGGTCATAAATTTCCCGCATCCGCTCCTCTATGCGGCCCCGGAGAAAATTACGGGTTTCCTCGGACAGGGGCAGGCTATAATCTGGCTCTGCACCTGTTGTTATCTCTGTTTGTTGCTCGCTATCACTCACTTGTCTATCCTGTTCTCTCTGTAAAAATTGATCCAGAAAACTTTGGCTGTTATCTATCGTCAAGAAAATATCCGGTTAACTTTATCAAGGCCCTCCACAAAACGGTCAATATCCTGCCGGGTGTTATAGAGGCCTAGCGACAGGCGGGCCGTAGACGGAATATCGAAAAAATCCATGACCGGCTGGGCGCAATGGTGACCCGTGCGGATACAGATACCGTCCTGATCCAATATGGTGCCAATATCATGGGGATGGGCCAGGTCCATGGTAAAGGATATAATCCCCGCCATATGATCCGCTTGTCCAACGATATGAACCCCCTTCACATCCTGAATTTTCTCAAGAGCATAAGCCAGAAGCTGATCCTCATGACGGGCAATATTTTCAAAGCCCAGATTTTCTACATAACCCAGCGCCGCACCAAAACCAATACCGCCTGCAATGTGAGGCGTTCCGGCCTCAAATTTATGGGGCAGGTCATTATAAATGGTTTCCTCAAAGGTCACCGACCGGATCATATCACCGCCGCCCTGATAGGGTGGCATGGCATTGAGCAGCTCTTCCTTGGCATATAGCACCCCAACCCCCGTTGGGCCATAGAGCTTATGACCGGAAAAAACATAGAAATCTGCGTCCAGATCCTGCATATCCACCCGCATATGGGGCACAGCCTGACAACCATCCACCAAAACCTTTGCCCCGACCCGATGGGCCGCCGCGATAATCTCTTTGATAGGGGTTATGGTACCCAGCGCATTGGAAATATGGGTGATCGCCACCAGCTTGACCTTTTCGCTGAGCAATTTTTCAAATTCCTCAAACAAAAAGTTGGCTTTATCGTCAATAGGGGCCACGGTGATGATAATGTCTTTTTCATCCCGCAACATCTGCCACGGCACGATATTGGAATGATGCTCCATACGGCTCAGGACAACTTCATCACCTGTGGTCAGATATTTGCGTCCCCAAGTCTGGGCCACCAGATTAATCGCTTCCGTCGCCCCGCGCAGGAAAATGATTTCCTTATGGCTGCGGGCATTGATAAATTTCTGGACCTTTACCCGGGCGTCCTCATATTTCTGAGTGCCGACCTGCGACAGATAATAAACGCCGCGGTGAATATTGGCATATTCCTCGGCGTAGCATTTCTGAATCGCGTCCAGCACCTGTTGCGGCTTTTGAGCCGAGGCACCGCTATCCAGAAAGGTCAGGGGCTTACCGTATATTTCCTGTTTGAAAATAGGGAAATCATTGCGAATTTCATCGACATTATAATTACTTAACGGCTGTGACGTCATGGCGTCACCTCATGGGCGAGCCAGCGGGCGGTCTTTTCCTTAAAGGCTGTGCGCAGGGTTTCATCGGCTATGTCATCAAAGACTTCCGCCACAAAAGCCTCAACCAACAAGCCCTTTGCCGTCACCTCATCCATGCCCCGCGAACGGAGATAAAATAGCTGATCCGGATCAAGTTCACCCACCGTGGTCCCGTGAGAGCATTTGACATCATCCGCATAAATCAGCAGTTCCGGTTTGGCATTGGCTTCGGCCTTACGGCTAAGCAAAAGATTCTTGTTGGACTGATCCGCATTGGTTTTCTGGGCGTCGCGGGCAACAATGACCTTGCCCTGAAAAGCCGACTTTCCGCCCGCATCCAGAACCCCGCGATAAAGCTGATTGCTTTGACAGTTGGGCTGATCATGGTTGATCCGGGTAAAAATATCCTGTGATTGCTTGTTCCGGCCCAAATAGGCCCCGCGCAATTCTATGTCCGCATTCTCACCGGTAAAGCTGTTGATTAATTCTGTCCGATTGATCTCTGCCCCCAGCTGCAAGCTGATATGGCTGAAGCGAGCCTTGTCAGCCACATGGGAATGAAGCTCCGTCATATGAACGGCTTGGCGGCCTTGTGTTTGAAACTGATATATTGTCACATCCGCACCCTGGTCCAGCATCACGTCCGTTATGCCGTGGGTCCAATAACGTTCTTGGTCCACCCCAATATAACTTTCGATAATCTCTGCCTTTGCCCCGGCACCTGCCATAATCTGCACCCGGTAGCGCATGGCGGTCATATCTGTGCCGGATGTGGCCATATGAATGACCTGCAAAGGCTGCTTCATTTCAACATTAGGCGCGATTTCAAGATGATAGCCATCCGTAACCAGCGCCCGGTTTAAATTATTTAAAGAACTATCCCCATCAGAGACCGCCATTCCAACCCGGAAGGACTGAATGTTGTCTGACAATAAAGACAACTTTATGCCTTTTTGGTCGGCAAAAGGTGACAAAGGCTTGTAATAATGGCCATTGACAAAAACCAATAGGGGGCCGGATAGGCCTTTAACACAGGCCTTTTCAAACAGCTCTTTAATCTCGGTTTCTTGAGGGAGCGCGGTGGCTATATCAAAGTTTTCATTGGCCAGAAAATTTAGGTTTGTATATTTCCATTCCTCTACCTTGGGTCCAGGCAGGCCGCTGTCCATATATTTTGACATGGCATCACCGCGCAGGCCATTGAAGTCGTCAATATCCGCGCCGGGCAGGAATTGCCGTACAGCTTCAAAGCTGGTGGCAATCTGTGGGGTATCAAAATAGCGTTTCTGTGTCATCTGCCTTACGCCGCACTTTCCGTAATACCAAGGCCCATATAGCCCTTTTCCTCCAGCTCCAGCGCCAATTCCTTGCCGCCGGTTTTAACAATCTGACCCGCGGCCAGAATATGAACATAATCCGGCACCACATAATCCAGCAACCGTTGATAATGAGTGATCATGAGTATGGACTTGTCAGTAGCCCGCAATCGGTTAATGCCAGTCGCAACGATTTTTAGGGCATCAATATCTAAACCAGAATCGGTTTCATCCAAAACCGCAAGGCTTGGGTCCAAAACGGCCATCTGTACCATTTCGTTACGCTTTTTCTCCCCGCCGGAAAAGCCAACATTTACCGGACGTTTCAACATTTCAGGATCCATGTCCAATTCCGCCGCCTTGGCCCGGATCAGTTTAAGAAAATCCACCGCCGCTATCTCGTCTTCGCCCCGGTAACGACGCTGGCTGTTCAGTGCGGACCGCAGGAAATTCATATTAGACACACCGGGGATTTCAACCGGATATTGAAAGCCCAGAAACAGGCCTTCCCCCGCCCGCTCATTGGGGTCCATATCCATCAAATTCTTACCATTATAGGTTATGGACCCTTGGGTTATTTCATAACCGTCCTTGCCACAAACGGCATAAGACAATGTACTTTTCCCGGCCCCGTTTGGCCCCATTATGGCATGTACCTCACCATCACTAATGGTCAGATTCAATCCTTTGAGGATTTCCTGGCCGCCAACCGTCACATGTAAATTTTTAATTTCCAGCATCTTATTCTCTTTTAGTTGTCTTATCCAACACTTCCTTCAAGGCTGATACCCAGTAATTTCTGAGCTTCTACCGCGAATTCCATGGGAAGATTCTTCATCACATCCTTACAAAAACCATTCACGATCAAAGCCACGGAATCTTCTGTCTCCAG
The DNA here is from genome assembly GCA_011051815.1 of Sphingomonadales bacterium. Taxonomy (GTDB): domain Bacteria; phylum Pseudomonadota; class Alphaproteobacteria; order Sphingomonadales; family Emcibacteraceae; genus Paremcibacter. Next base: position 5,285 of record DRKK01000277.1, read on the forward strand.
ACCCCGCTGTTGACAGTAAAACAGCTGTTCATCGCTTATTTTAGAGGTGGTTGCCTCATGTTCCACCTGAGCGGTGGGGTTTTTGATCTCTATATAGGGCACTGTATGGGCGCCGCATTTATCCCCGATCAGCAAACTGTCGCATTGGGTGAAATTACGGGCATTTTCCGCCCCCGCCATGACTCGAACCAACCCCCTATAGGTGGCTTCGGATTTTCCGGCGCTAATGCCCTTGGAAATAATGGTACTTGAGGTGTTTTTCCCAATATGAATCATTTTGGTGCCCGTATCGGCCTGTTGATAATTATTGGTGATCGCCACCGAATAGAACTCCCCCACCGAACCATCACCAATCAACAGGCAACTGGGGTATTTCCAGGTCACGGCGGAGCCAGTTTCCACCTGAGTCCAGGATATTTTAGAATTTTTCCCCCGACAAGCCCCGCGCTTGGTAACAAAATTATAAATGCCGCCCTTGCCGTCCTTATCACCGGGGTACCAATTTTGTACGGTTGAGTATTTTATTTCCGCGTCATCATGGGTAATCAGTTCAACCACCGCCGCGTGGAGCTGATTTTCATCCCGCTGAGGGGCTGTGCACCCTTCCAGATAGGAGACATAGGAGCCCTCGTCGGCTATGATGATTGTTCGTTCGAACTGACCCGTATTAGCTTCATTGATGCGGAAATAGGTGCTTAATTCCATGGGGCAACGCACGCCTTTTGGAATATAAACAAAAGTGCCGTCGGTAAAAACCGCGCTATTCAAGGCCGAATAGTAATTATCCGCAACAGGTACTACGGAGCCCAGATATTTTTTCATAAGCTCAGGATAGTCGTGTGCCGCCTCTGAAATAGAACAGAATATAATCCCGGCTTCTTTTAGTTTTTTACGAAAAGTGGTCGCCACAGATACGCTGTCAAAGACAATATCCACCGCCACACCCGCCAGAACCTCTTGTTCCTTCAGGGAAATTCCAAGTTTTTCATAGGTCCGGAGCAATTCCGGGTCCACCTCGTCCAGACTTTTCGGGCCATCTTCGGCAGATTTCGGGGCGGAATAGTAATAAATATCCTGAAAATCAATTTTCGGGTAATCCACCATGGCCCATGTGGGCTCCTCCATGGTCAACCATTTCTGGTATGCCTTTAAGCGCCACGCCAATAGCCACTCCGGCTCATCCTTTTTGGCGGAAATAAAGCGAATCACGTCTTCACTTAGGCCCTTTGGGGCCCTTTCCGTTTCAATGTCGGTAACGAAACCGTATTTATACTCTCCGGTGACGTCCTGAACGGTTTGTTTTGCTTCCTGTGTTGCTACCATTTTTTCATACTCTAATTCAATGTCTTGGCGATCAGGGGGAGATCATCCATCGCCCCGTCACCAATAAAATCGGGTACAGATTCAATCATCTGGGACAGGCGCACGCTGCCCAGGGCATCTTTTACCGCTTCATTAATGCGGTACCACTGGCTCCGGGTGCCGCAATTACTTTCCCGGTCACAATCTGAAGCTTCTTCTCCCAGACAATTGGTCAATTGTACCGGGCCATCCACGGCTTCTATAATATGGGTTATGGATATTTTATCTGCCGGGCGGGCGAGCGAAAAGCCGCCATTCAAACCCCGGTGAGAAGCCAGCAGGCCCGCACGCACCAGCGTACCCAATATCTTGCTTACTGTTGGCAGTGGAATATGAGCAAGATCAGACAATCCCGCAGAAGAATGAACGTCCTGTGGTTTCAGGGCGATACAACACATCAGTTCAACGGCATAATCTGCCAGATTTGATAATTTAATCATCTTGCTACAATCCATACCAGTCTTGTATTATATTAAATGGTCCCATCTGGGTGATTTGTCAATAGAAATCATACCAAATTAGTCATTTTAAACATAAAACAAATAAATATAGCTTTAAAACAAGATTTTGGAGGGTATTTTACAAAAAATCAACTATTGACCGCACAAGCGCTGACAGACGTCATCCAACTGATCCAGCGTTTTATAATGAAGCCGCAATTCGCCGCTTTCATCGCTGTTAAACTCAATAGAAACCACAAGGCCCAAAGCCATAGACAGGTCTTTTTCAAGGGCGATCGTATCCGCATCCTTATTTTGTCGGGATATTTTTTGCCGGGCAGCCGTTTTTTTACGGGGCTTACCACCTTTCGCCAGCACTTCCGCCTGACGCACGCTTAATCCTTCTTTGATAATCCGCAAGGCCAGCGCTTCCGCATCATCCGCCGTGATCAAAGCCCGGGCATGACCCATGCTCAACTTTCCTTCACTGACCAGATCACGCACAGCCTCAGGCAAGGCTAAAAGCCGCAGAATATTAGCGATATGGCTACGGCTTTTGCCTACGATATGGCCTAATTGTTCCTGGGTATGGTGAAATTCATCCATAAGCCGCTTATAGCCCATGGCTTCTTCGATGGGGCTTAGGTCATGGCGTTGGATATTCTCAATCAGCGCAATCTCAAGGGCCTCTGCATCGGTCATTTCCCGAATCAATACTGGAATACTATGAAGCCCTGCCGCCTGTGCCGCCCGCCAGCGACGCTCGCCAGCAATGATCTCATATTCGTTACTTTCACCCCGCCGACGCACCAGCAGAGGCTGAAGAATCCCCCGGTCTTTTACAGAACGAATTAAATCTGCTGATTTCTGCTCATCAAAAAAATGCCTGGGCTGATAGGGGTTCGGCACCAGAAACTCTATGGGCAGCTCCCGGTCATGGGCCGGGGAGGGGGCTGAAATATTGGCATATTCCCGGTCCGTTGAATCCAGCAAAGCTGACAGACCTCGCCCTAACCCTCTGTTTTTATTTTGTTTTTTTGTTTTTGTTGCCTTAGTTTCCATCTAAAGAAAATCCCATTAAATACTATTTTAAACTCAGGCCGCCGCACGGGCCTGGCGCTGCATTAACTCCCGGGCCAAACGAATATAGGCCTGGCTACCGCTACATTTATAATCATAGAGCAATACCGGTTTACCGTGAGACGGAGCCTCGGAAACCCGTATGTTGCGCGGAATCACCGTTTTGAATACTTTTTTGCCCAAATAGCCCCGCACATCATTGGCCACCTGACCGGACAGGTTATTGCGGCCATCAAACATGGTCAGAATAACCCCCTCCATCTCCAAAGCCGGATTAAAGTTGGTTTTTACCGTTTCGATGGTCCTGAGCAGCAGACTTAACCCCTCCAGGGCGAAAAACTCGCATTGCAGAGGCACCAACACTGAGCCAGCCGCCGCAAGAGCATTCAGGGTCAAAAGACTTAAAGACGGCGGACAATCAATCAGAATATAATCAAACTGGTCAATAACCGGGTCCTGCAAGGCAGCACGCAGGCGATAGGTACGCTGTGCCTCATTCACCAGCTCCAGCTCCGCCCCGGCCAGATCAACGGTCGATGGCACCAACGACAGCCCCGGGATGATTGTACTGACGATTCCGTCGCTCAATTCCATCTCGCCCATGAGAATTTCATATATGCTATTGTCCCGGTTGTCCCGTTCTGACCCCATTCCGGTGCTGGCATTTCCCTGTGGGTCCATATCCACAAGCAGGACTTTTTTCTTAGCCGCCACCA
>DRKK01000278.1 GCA_011051815.1 Sphingomonadales bacterium
GCGCGTTTTACCACCTTTGAGCGGGTACAGATTCGTGAGCTAACTGTGGCCAAGAAGAACGGCAAGAAGGTCGCTTTTGAGCGGGAAAAACTGGAACGCTCCGTCAATCTGGCTCTGCGCAAGCGCCCGATTGAGGAAAATCAGATTGAACTGCTGATCAATGGCATCGTACGGCAACTGGAAAGCATTGGCGATCCAGAAGTGCCGTCCGAAGAAATTGGCAAGCTGATCATGAAAGGACTTGAGGCTCTGGACACGGTTGCTTACGTACGCTATGCCTCGGTCTATAAAGATTTCCGCGAAGCCAAGGATTTTGAGAAATTTGTTGAGCAGATAGCAGACCCGATAGAATAGAGGACATTGTGACCCAAGACAGCGACTATATGCAGATGGCGCTCCGTCTGGCCCGGCGCGGCCTTGGGTTAACCTGGCCCAATCCTTCGGTTGGGTGCGTGCTTGTCAGCAAATCAGGTCACATTATCGGTCGCGGCCATACGGGGCGGGGCGGGCGGCCTCACGGTGAAACCGTCGCTTTGAAGCAAGCCGGACAGGCGGCAAAGGGAAGTACCGCTTATATTACGCTGGAACCCTGCGCCCATCATGGACAAACGCCGCCTTGCGCCCAAAGCCTGATCAAGGCTGGAATTGACCGCGCTGTGGTTGCCATCACGGATCCCGATAGCCGGGTTGGCGGTAAAGGTATAGAAATGCTGACACACGCCGGGATCAAGGTTGATCTTGGTATTTGCCCGGACGAAGCCCATGAGGTCAATCAGGGGTTTTTCAACCGGATCACGCGGCACCGGCCCCTGATAACGGTTAAAATTGCCAGCTCACAGGACGGGAAGATTGCCGGAGCAAAAGGCGCAAACCAGTGGGTGACAGGGCCACAGTCCCGCGCTCGTGGTCATCTGCTCAGGGCCAGCCATGATGCCATCATGGTGGGCATTGGCACCGTTCTGGCGGACAATCCGTCCCTTGATTGTCGCTTGCCGGGTATGGAAGACCGTTCGCCCATACGGGTTGTTATGGACAGTAGATTGTCCTTGCCATTGGCGTGCAAGCTGGTTGAAACGGCTCGTAAAATCCCCACATGGGTTATGACGACTGTAAAGGGCGGTGATAAGTTTGAGGGGTTATGTGATCGGGGCGTTAAAGTGATGACCTGCATGGCGAATAAGCAAGGTCGCATAGATATGGTTGATATGATGGCCATACTTGCACATGAAGGCATCACACGGCTTTTGTCCGAAGGCGGCGCGCAAGTTAATGCTTCCTTGATCCGGGCAAGTCTGATAGACCGACTATATTGGTTTCGCGCCCCGGAAATGATCGGTCAGGACGGCCTTGCAGCCTTGGCAGATATGGAAATTGAAGCGGTGCTGAAAACAGAAAATTTCTCTCTGGTTCGTGAGGGAAATATAGGAAATGACATTTGGCAGGAGTATATGATCTGACATGTTTACCGGAATAATCACAGACGTTGGTCATGTAAAAGACCTGAGCGAGGGCGGTGATACCAGAATCACCCTGAATACGGCCTTTGATACGGATACTATTGACATTGGCGCGTCCATTGCCTGTTCCGGTGTCTGTCTGACGGTGGTGGACAAGGGCGCGGACTGGTTCGCGGTTGAGGCCTCGGCGGAAACTCTGTCCTGTACCAACCTTGGTGACTGGATCAAGGGGACAAGGGTTAATCTGGAACGGGCCATGAAGTTGGGCGATGAGCTGGGCGGTCATATTGTTACCGGTCATGTGGATGGCATCGGCAAAATTCTATCCATTACGCCTGAAGGCGACAGTATAAGGATGACATTTGAATCCCCGCAAACGCTGGCCAAATATATCGCAGAAAAGGGGTCTGTGACCATCAATGGTGTGTCCCTGACCGTGAATGAGGTCACGGATGGTAATCAGACCAGTTTTGGCATTAATATTATTCCTCATACGCAGGAAAAAACCACCTTCTCTGAGGCCAGGGTTGGCGACAGGGTTAATCTGGAAATTGATATTCTGGCCCGCTATGTGGCCAGAATGAATGAATTTAAATAGGTAAAGACATTTTATGCCCCAAAATTTTCTATCCCCCATTGAAGACGTACTCGAAGATGCCAAGAATGGCCGGATGTTCATTCTGGTCGATGATGAAGACCGGGAAAATGAAGGTGACCTGATTATCCCCGCCCAGATGGCGACCCCGGATGCGGTGAATTTCATGGCAAAATATGGCCGGGGCCTGATTTGTCTGACCGTGGATCAGAAACGCGCGGAGATTCTGGGCCTGCCGCCCATGAGCCTTAATAACCGCGCCCGTAATAACACCGCCTTTACCATTTCCATAGAGGCCAAAGAGGGGATCACCACCGGCATTTCGGCAGCCGACCGCGCCCATACCATTGCGGTCGCCATCAATGCGCGCACAGGGGCCGATGATATTGTCTCACCGGGACATGTTTTCCCCATCGTGGCCCGGGACGGCGGCGTTCTGGTACGGGCAGGCCATACGGAGGCGGCGGTGGATATGGCGCGGCTTGCGGGCCTTAACCCGTCCGGTGTGATCTGTGAAATCATGAATGATGACGGCACCATGGCCCGTCTGCCGGACCTTGTGGAATTTGCCAAGAAACATGACCTGAAAGTTGCGACCATCGCCGATCTTATTGCCTATCGCCGTAAAGTGGATAATCTGGTAGGCTGTATTGAGGAAACCACGGTTGATTCAGAATATGGCGGGGAATTTACTTTAAAGGTCTATGAGGTCAAGGACGATAATGCCCAGCATTTTGCCCTGATTAAAGGAAATCCGAAAAAAGGCCAGCCTACGCTGGTGCGTATGCACCCGTTTAATATGTTTGATGATCTGCTCAGCGCCAAAGGCGATCGTCGCAGTCAGCTTCACCGGGCTATGGCAGAAATCGGGGCCGAAGGGTGCGGCGTTATCGTATATCTGCGGGAATCATCCAAAACGATCATTACCGACCAGATTGGCCGCCGGGAGGGCAAGAAAAACCTGTCTTCGGAAACCTTCCTCAGAAATTACGGTATTGGCGCGCAAATATTGGTAGACCTCGGGGTTTCTGACCTTATCCTTCTGTCTAATACAGAACAACATGTGGTGGGGATTGAAGGCTATGGCCTGAATATTGTGGAACAGCGTAAATTTGATCCGTCCTTTGAAATTGGCCTGATAAAGAAATAAGAGACATAACATGCATCTGTTGATCGTAGATTCGCCCTATTATGAAGACATCACCAATGAGTTAATCAAAGGGGCTGTGGCCGAGCTTGACAAGGTAGGAGCCACCTATGACCGGGTCAGTGTTCCGGGAGCTTTTGAAATTCCAGCGGCAATTCGCTTTGCGGCGGATTCAAAAGACAAAAATTATGACGGCTATATCGCCCTTGGTTGTGTCATTCGCGGCGAGACATCCCATTATGACTATGTTTGCGGGGAAAGTGCGCGTGGATTACAGGATTTGGCAATCAATGATAGACTTGCCATAGGCTACGGTGTATTGACCGTGGAGAACCGCGATCAGGCATGGGCGAGGGCGTCACTGGACAAGGGCAACAAGGGGGGCTTTGTCGCCGGGGCCGCACTCAGCATGATTGCTCTGAAACAACAATTTGGACTGACCAAGCATGAGTAAGAAGGCCGTATCATCAAAACAGGGGGGCGCGCGCAGTGCCGCCCGGCTGGGGGCTGTGCAAGCGCTCTATCAGATTGAAATGAATGATGAACCGGCGCGAAATACGGTGGCTGAATTTATTGACCATAGGCTCGGGGAAGTGATCGAAGGCGATCATTATGCTGAGGCAGACACGGCCTTTTTCACCGATCTGGTTCAGGGCGTTGAACAACGGGCGGCAGAAATAGATGACCATATCGCGGGCTCCCTGTCCAAGGATTGGACGTTGGAACGCATAGAGCCGGTGGCGCGGGGAATATTGCGCGCAGGCACTTATGAATTGATTGCCCGGCCTGATGTGCCGACCACCGTTATCATCAATGAATACGTGGATGTAGCCAAGGCGTTTTTCGACGATAGCAAACCCGGTTTTGTCAATGGCGTTCTGGACAGGCTGGCAAAAATTATCCGCAAATAATATCTGGCAAGGGAGCATAAAATGGGTTCGGGTGAATTTGATCTCATAGCTCGCTATTTTGCGCCTCTGGCTGGGTCTGATGGGCCGGCTTATGGCCTAAGTGATGATGCGGCTATCCTGTCACCTCCGGCTGGCTATGATCTGATATTCACCAAGGATGCCCTTGTGGCAGATGTCCATTTTTTTTCCGATGATCCGGCGGACCTTGTGGCACAAAAGGCCCTGCGGGTAAATCTGTCTGACCTGGCGGCTATGGGGGCCAAGCCATTGGGCTATCTGCTGGCGCTCAGTTTGCCGAAAAACATGAATGAAATTGAGAGTTGGGTTTCCGATTTCACAGCTGGTCTTAAAAAGGATCAGGATCAATTTGGCTGGTCGCTTTTTGGGGGTGATACGGTATCTACATCCGGCCCGCTTACACTTTCTGTCACGGCCATAGGCACAGTGACAAAAGGCACCGCCCTCAGGCGAAGCGGGGCCAAGGTGGGGGAGGGCATATATGTATCCGGCACGCTTGGTGACGGCGCATTGGGCCTTAAATGCCTGAAAGACAACATCGATAGCCCCTCTTTGATAAAGCGTTATCACCTGCCCACACCTAGGCTGACACTGGGGCAGAAGTTATTTGGTATTGCGTCTTCTGTATTGGATATTTCGGATGGTTTGGCGGGGGATATCGCGCATATCTGTGGCTTGTCAGGACTTGGGGCGTCCATTGAATCAAAATTAATTCCCGTCTCAGACGCAGCTGGTAAGATTTTGGAAAGTTTCCCGGCGTATAACGACCTTATATGGAACGGCGGCGATGATTACGAATTGCTCTTTACGGCTCCCGATCATATGGCAGAAAAAATAAAGGATATATCAGCCTCCCTGATGTTGCCTTTAACAAAAATTGGCCATATGACCGATAAGCTGGAAGTTGTTATTCTGGATGACAAAGGTAAAAACCTGTTGCAGGGTCAGCGCGGCTTCCGTCATTTTTAAGATCA
>DRKK01000279.1 GCA_011051815.1 Sphingomonadales bacterium
CATAAATAAATATTTCCTGATCACCGTTTTATAATATAGTGATGAAAAAAAATACCCCTAATATGGAATATCTCTATGGGTTGTGACCCCGTCCAGATTCAGGTGCTTCTGCCCCTGCCCCTTTCCGGCCCGTTCGATTATCTGGCGGCGGCGGATATGCCTTTGCGCGCAGGCGATTTTGTCACCGTCCCCCTCGGCAGCCGCACCCTGCAAGGCGTAGTCTGGGATATGTCCCCGAAAAAGAGCAATATAGCCGCGGAAAAATTAAAGTTCGTCCTTGAAAAGCGCGACCTGCCCGCCCTGCCAAGCAGCCTGCGGCAATTCATTGACTGGGTGGCCGCCTATACGCTCTCCCCGCCCGGCGCGGTGCTGAAAATAGCGGTCAGTGTCCCACGCGCCTTTGACAAACCAAAGACCAGAACCCTTTATCGCCTGTCCCCGGACCTGCCGGGCAAACTCACCGAATCGCGCGGGGCCGTGGTGAAAGCCGCCATTAGCGACATGCCCCTGAGCCTGAAAGACTGGGCCGAGCTGGCCAATGTGGGGCAGGGGGTATTGCGCGGCATGGTCAAGGCCGGACAAATGACCCCTGTGGAAATAATCGGTGACAGCCCCTACGCCGCCCCCGATGCCGCCCTGATCGGCCCCCGCCTGTCACCGGAACAGCAACAGGCCGCCAAACATCTCACTCAAATGGTGCACGCGGATCAGTTCAAGCCCGTCCTGCTGGAAGGCATAACCGGTTCCGGCAAAACAGAGGTTTATTTTGAGGCCATTGCCGAAGCCCTCAAGGAGGATGGCGCACAGATTCTGGTCCTGCTGCCGGAAATTGCCCTCACCGCCCAATGGCTGGACAGGTTTGAGGCGCGGTTCGGCGCCCCGCCTGTGGTCTGGCATTCAGAACTGACCCCGGTTCAGCGGCGGCGGGCATGGTGGGCCCTGCGAGAGGACAATCCCGAAAGGCGCGCCCGGGTGGTGGTCGGGGCGCGGTCAGCCTTGTTTTTGCCCTTCGTCGATCTGAAGCTGATTGTGGTGGATGAGGAACATTCCGCCACCTTCAAACAGGAGGACGGGGTGATGTATCAGGGCCGGGATATGGCTGTGGTCCGCGCCATGCAGACCGCCTGCCCGATCATTCTGGCCTCGGCCACCCCGTCACTGGAAACCATCCTCAATGCCCAGGCCGGGAAATATGACTGGCTTTATCTGGGGGAGCGTCACGGCACCGCCATCCTGCCGGATATGAAGGTCATTGACCTGCGGGCAGAGAAATTAAAGAGCGGTACTTGGCTGTCGGATCCCCTGCGCGCGGCCCTTGCCCAAAATCTGGCCCGGGGGGAGCAATCTTTGCTCTATCTGAACCGCCGGGGCTATGCGCCGCTGACCCTGTGCCGGACTTGCGGCCACCGGATGGAATGCCCCCATTGCAGCGCGTGGCTGGTGGAGCATCGCAAGGGCGGGCGGCTGTCCTGTCACCATTGCGGCTTTTCCTGTGCCATGCCAAAGACCTGCCCGGAATGTGACAGCACAGGCAGTATGGTTGCTTGCGGTCCCGGTGTGGAACGGGTAGCGGAAGAAGCCCAGGCCCTGTTCCCCGAAGCCCGAATCGCGGTCATGGCCAGCGATGAAATCGCATCACCCGCTGACCTGCGTCAGATGATCACCCGAATTGCGGACCATGAGGTTGACCTGATCATCGGCACCCAGATCGTCACCAAAGGCCATCATTTCCCCATGCTGACCCTTGTGGGGGTGGTGGATGCGGACCTTGGACTAGGTGGCGGTGACCCGCGCGCCGCCGAGCGTACATGGCAACAGCTGGAACAGGTGGCGGGCCGGGCCGGGCGCGCGGACCATCGGGGACAGGTCTTGTTCCAAACCCATATGCCGGACCACCCGGTGCTGGCGGCACTGATCAGCGGGGACGGTCAGGCCTTTCTGGAACAAGAAGCACAGGACCGGGAGCAACAGAATTTACCGCCTTTTGGCAAGCTGGCCGCGATTATTATCTCGGGCAAGGATTTTAACGCCACCGCTAAAACCGCCCGGCGTCTGGCCGCCCTTGCGCCGAAGAATAGTGGAATCACTGTTTTAGGTCCGGTGCCGGCCCCCATGGCCTTCCTGCGCGGCAAACATCGTTTCCGCTTGCTGATCAAGGCGGATAAACAGGTAAAGCTGCAAAAAATAATGGCCGACTGGCTCAATAGCTGCGCCCTTGAGCGGGGCATCACCCTTCAGGTTGATATTGATCCCTACAGCTTTTTCTAAATCCCGAAATGAGTGAATAGATATTCCAGCGTATAGACCCGGCCAAGTAGGCCCGCATCCTTTATCTCATCCAACTTGAAATAGTGCGACATATGGGGGTTCTTATATTGCCCCGCCAATGTATCTGGCAGGGTCAATTCCCGCATCCTGTGCTGAATAGCATAGCTGTAGCGCCGCAGGAAGGTGGGGCGGTAATAGGTCAGATAGTTTTTTATCTTGACCTTTAACGGCACAGGCTCGTCAAAGGCGTAGCCATAATCAGACGGATAGGCCGCAAGTTCAGGGCTGATGGCCTTAATCACCGCCGCCTGAAAGACCCCATGGTTTTTATGAGCTAGCGGAATGGTCAGGGCCAGCCGGATCAGGGGATAGGAAATAAACGGCGTCAGATAAGGCCCAAGCCGGGTATTATTGTTATTATCCCGCGCCGTCCAATAGCGCAGGCGAAAGGCGGGATAGGCATATTCCACCTGTTCCCGGTTCAAAAGATCGGACGAAGCCCCCAACGCCACCCTGATTTTGTCATGGAGCGCGTCCCGGTAATCCCCTTCGTTAAACCCATCCTGACAGATGCTTGTACTATACCGGGAATAGAAACTGTTAATCAGGTTATTGATGGTGAAACGGCCTTGGGGCAGATAGAAAAAATTGCGGAAAATTTCACCGCCGCCGCCGTTAAATACCATATGGCCGTGGTCTGCCCGTTGTCGCCGGGTGTCCATATTGGCCCCGAAATCAAAGATACCCTCGCCCGGTAAACCGTCCAAGCCATAGAAATTATCCTCTATGGCCGCCGCATATTTCGCTCCGGACAATCGGGGATAATCCGCCTTGTTGATATGGTGCAGGGGAAAGTCCGCGCCCGCTGAAATGTTTTTGGCCACCTTCACATCGGGGCTGTCATCGGGACCATAGACATAAACCTGCGGACGGCTGCCGCTGTCTTGCAACAGGGCCAGCATCAGACGCGAATCATAGCCGCCAGACAAGGCCGTTCTGATCTTGTCACCAAAAACATTGGCCACCGGCTTAACCCCGTCCCGCAATAAGGCCACCGCTTCCTCAACAAGCTGAGGGCAGGCGGCCGAAGAAGGTGAAAAATCAAACGTCAGATTTTTTGGCCGGGCGATCAGACCATCCGGGGTCACGTCAAATATTTTCAAACTGTCAAGACAGGTCACTTCCTTAAAGACCGTATCCCCACCGTATGTGGTTTCCTGAAAGGCATATTCATAGATGGCCTGCGGGTTTGGCGTCAAATGGGGTGAGGCCGCCGCCGCGCTGAGAAAAGATGATGACCAAAGACTTTCTGTATCATTTTGATACACTCTGTTGCCGCCCATGGGGTCTGTGATCAGATACAGGCGATCATTCTTTCTAATGATCAGGGTAAAGAGACCTGAAAAATCCCCCGGTTCATATTGATCCGGGCTAAAGTCCGCCAGAAAAAGCGTCAGGGCATCCTTGCCCATGCGGCCTTTATAAATAAAGCAACCGGAGGAACCACAGAAATTACCCTGTTCATCCTCAAAGAAATTATCAAGGGGGGATTTCTGCTTGGGAAAGACCTGAAGGACATAAGAATGATGCTCGGCAAGGCGCGGATTTACGGACCCCTGTTTTGCCAGGCTGGACAGTGCACTTTGGACAGCCCGCTCGGCAATCCGGTCTTTATGGTAAAGGAGAAAATCCCCCATTTAACACCTTTCTGTCACCAAAAAATCCATCCCCGTACTTTAATGTCCCTGATACTTCTGTACGGGATTGGTCAAAAAAGATCAAGTTCCGCATTTGCTGTCTTGAAGTCTTAAGATCACTGTGCTAGGTAACGCGCAAACAAATGTATCTTTTGCAATAATAACTTTTGAGGAAATGGCGTTGTCATCTGATGTGACTTCAAATATTGTTTCTGAAAATCTGACCATTACTGGGCTTGCTGGCCGTTATGCCATTGCCCTGTTTGATTTGGCCAAAGAAGCGAAAAACCTGAAAAAGATCGCTCAGAATATGACCGATCTCGCCCAAATGCTGGCGATCAGTACGGACCTTAACGCCCTGACCCTAAATCCGGTTATTTCCGCCGGGGATAAAGCCCGGGCCATGGCCGCCGTTGCCAAAGCCGCAGACTTTGACCCGCTTGTGGCCAATTTCATCGGTGTGGTTGCCGCCAATGGCCGTCTGGACCATCTCGAAAATATTATCTCGGAATTCGGCAGGATTCTCGCCCATCATAATGGTGAAGTGAGCGCCTCTGTCACAACGGCCAACAAGCTGACAAAAGCACAGCTTGATGCGCTGAAAACAAAACTTAAATCAATGGTCGGCAGCAAAGTGACTGTGGATACGGACGTTGACGAGGGCCTCCTTGGGGGCATGGTCGTCAAAATAGGTTCCCGCATGATCGATTCGTCGCTAAAGACCAAACTCGCTAATCTTGAAGAATCAATGAAAGAGGTTGGATAATGGACATCCGTGCAGCGGAAATATCTAAGATCCTGAAAGAGCAAATTGCCAATTTTGGTGACGAAGCAGAAGTTTCAGAAGTTGGTAAAGTTCTCTCAGTCGGGGACGGTATCGCCCGTATCTACGGACTTGACAATGTTCAGGCCGGTGAAATGGTCGAATTTCCCGGCAAGGTCATGGGCATGGCCCTTAACCTTGAAGCCGATAATGTGGGGGTCGTGATTTTCGGATCTGACCGCGACATTAAAGAAGGCGACACGGTTAAACGGACCGGCAACATCGTGGATGTTCCCGTGGGCCGCGGCCTGCTGGGCCGCGTGGTTGACGCGCTGGGCAATCCCATCGACGGCAAGGGACCCTTGACTGACGTTAAGCGGACCCGTGTTGAAGTAAAAGCACCGGGCATTATCCCCCGTAAATCCGTGCATGAGCCTGTACAAACCGGCCTTAAAGCCATTGACAGTCTGGTGCCCATCGGGCGCGGTCAACGCGAATTGATCATTGGTGACCGCCAGACCGGTAAAACCGCTGTGGCGATTGATACTTTCCTCAATCAGAAAGAAATCAACGCCGGGGACGACGAAAGCAAGAAACTTTATTGTATCTATGTGGCCGTGGGACAGAAACGCTCCACCGTAGCCCAGATCGTAAAAGCATTGGAAGAACGCGGCGCCATGGAATATTCAATCGTTGTGGCCGCGACCGCATCCGAGCCTGCCCCTCTGCAATTCCTGGCCCCCTATACCGGGACCGCTATGGGTGAATTTTTCCGTGACGGCGGCATGCATGCCCTGATCGTTCATGATGACCTGTCCAAACAGGCCGTGGCTTATCGTCAGATGTCCTTGTTGCTGCGTCGTCCGCCGGGCCGTGAAGCCTATCCCGGTGATGTGTTCTATCTGCATTCCCGCCTTCTGGAACGGGCCGCAAAAATGAATGATGACAATGGCAATGGCTCCCTAACCGCCCTGCCGATCATTGAAACACAGGCCGGTGACGTGTCTGCTTATATCCCGACCAACGTGATTTCCATCACCGACGGTCAGATCTTTCTGGAAACAGAGCTTTTCTATCAGGGTATTCGTCCGGCCATTAACGTGGGCCTCAGCGTGTCTCGTGTGGGATCATCCGCCCAGACCAAGGCCATGAAGCAGGTGTCCGGCTCCATTAAACTGGAACTGGCCCAATATCGTGAGATGGCGGCCTTTGCCCAGTTCGGGTCCGATCTTGATGCCGCAACCCAGCAATTGCTGAACCGTGGCGCGCGCCTGACCGAGCTTTTGAAGCAGGCACAATATTCCCCCATGTCCGTGGCGGAACAGGTTGTGTCCATCTTCTCCGGTGTGAATGGTTATCTTGACAAGGTCGAGGTGTCTGCAATTGGCCGTTTTGAAGAAACTTTGATAGCCGAAATGCATTCCCGTCACAAGGATGTGCTGGATACCATCAACAGCGAGGGCAAGGTTTCCGATGAAACCCAGGCCAAGCTGAAAGATATTCTCGAAAATCTTGTGAAGAATTTTGTCTAAAGCAATTTTTTAGGATCAAGTCAGTATGGCTAACCTTAAAGACCTCAGAAACCGGATCGCAAGTGTGCAAAGCACGCAGAAGATCACCAAGGCCATGAAAATGGTTGCGGCCTCCAAATTGCGCCGGGCACAGGAAGCGGCCGAAGCGGCACGCCCTTACGCGGAACGCATGGAAAATGTTCTGGCGTCACTGGCGTCCAGCATGGTTGGACAGGTCGGCGGGCCGCGCCTTCTGGCCGGAACCGGGAAAGACCAGATTCAGCTGGTGGTGGTAGCCACATCCGAACGCGGATTATGCGGCGGATTTAACACCAACATCGTCAAAGGGGCCCGGGCCAGAATTTCCAGCCTGATCAAGGATGGCAAGGACGTCAAGATTGTCACCATTGGCAAAAAAGGCGCCGCCTCCCTGAAACGGGAATTCAGCAGCCGCATAATCAAGCATTTCGACATGTCCCATGTGAAACGGCTCAGCTATAGTGACGCCGGGCCAATTACCGATTATCTGTTAAGTGCCTATGACGCCGGTAAATTTGATGTTTGCACGCTTTTTTACGCCAAATTCCAGTCGGCCCTGACCCAGATTGTCACGGCCCAGCAAATGATCCCCGCCTCCTATGATCCGGATATGACCGTTGATCTTGGCGGGGCAGCTTATGATTATGAGCCCGATGAGACAGAAA
This sequence comes from Sphingomonadales bacterium, assembly GCA_011051815.1. Taxonomy (GTDB): domain Bacteria; phylum Pseudomonadota; class Alphaproteobacteria; order Sphingomonadales; family Emcibacteraceae; genus Paremcibacter. The sequence goes on from DRKK01000279.1 coordinate 6,944, forward strand.
TTCTAGAAGAACTGCTGCCCCGGAATGTGGGCGTTCAGCTTTTCCGGGCCTTGCTTGAAAATGCCGCCAGCGAACAGGGATCGCGCATGACCGCCATGGACAGCGCCACCCGTAATGCCGGTGAAATGATTGACAGCCTGCGGACCACCTATAACCGGACCCGTCAGGCCGTGATTACCAATGAGTTGATTGAAATTATCTCAGGTGCGGAAGCGCTCTGATAACGTTAAGATTTGAAAACGAGAGTTGAAAAAAATGACAGCAAAAAATATTGGTCGTGTTAGCCAGGTGATCGGCGCCGTTGTCGATGTGACATTCGACGGCGAGTTGCCCGCGATTTTGTCTGCGCTCGAATGTGACAATAACGGCAACCGCCTTGTCCTCGAAGTCGCCCAGCATCTTGGTGAGAATGCAGTGCGGACCATCGCCATGGATTCAACCGATGGACTTGTACGCGGCAATGAAGTGAGTGATACAGGATCACAGATTTCCATCCCCGTTGGACCAAAGACCCTTGGCCGGATCATGAATGTGATCGGTGAGCCCATTGATGAGCGTGGCCCCATCGGTGCGGATCAGGTAGCCCCCATTCATGCGGACGCCCCGGCCTTTGCCGACCAGTCCACCGAATCAGAAATTCTGGTGACCGGCATTAAAGTCGTTGACCTTCTGGCCCCCTATTCCAAGGGCGGCAAGATCGGCCTGTTCGGCGGCGCGGGCGTGGGCAAAACAGTTTTGATCATGGAACTGATCAACAATATTGCCATCGGCAGTGACGGCTATTCGGTTTTCGCCGGTGTTGGGGAACGGACCCGCGAGGGCAATGACCTCTATCACGAAATGATCGAATCAAAAGTTATCGACCTTGAGGGTGATAATTCAAAAGTAGCCCTGGTTTACGGTCAGATGAACGAGCCTCCCGGAGCGCGCGCCCGTGTGGCCCTGTCCGGTTTGACCGTTGCGGAATATTTCCGTGATGTGGAAGGTCAGGACGTGCTGTTCTTCGTTGATAATATTTTCCGCTTTACCCAGGCCGGTGCCGAAGTATCCGCGCTGTTGGGTCGTATCCCGTCTGCGGTGGGCTATCAGCCAACATTGGCTACCGACATGGGGACTTTGCAGGAACGTATTACCTCCACCAATAAGGGGTCTATTACCTCTGTGCAGGCCATTTATGTGCCGGCCGATGACTTGACCGATCCGGCTCCTGCGGCCTCCTTTGCCCATCTGGATGCAACCACGGTTCTGAACCGCGCTATTTCGGAAAAGGGTATTTATCCAGCGGTTGATCCGCTTGATTCCACCTCCCGTATCCTGACCGCCGAAGTAGTGGGCGAGGAACATTACAATGTGGCCCGTGAGGTACAGGAAATCCTGCAGAAATATAAATCATTGCAGGACATCATTGCCATTCTGGGTATGGATGAGCTATCCGAAGACGATAAGATCACCGTGGCCCGCGCCCGTAAGATCGAGCGCTTCATGTCACAGCCGTTCCATGTGGCCGAGGTCTTCACCAATATGCCCGGCAAGTTTGTGTCTCTGGAAGATACCATCACCAGCTTCCGCGAGATTCTCGACGGCAAGCATGATGACCTTCCCGAAGCCGCCTTCCTAATGGTGGGCAGCATTGAAGAAGCCGTTGCCAAGGCCCAAAAAATGGCTGCTGACGCGGCATAAGCGATAAGGGAAGCCGTCATTATGGCCGACAAATTACATTTTGAACTGGTATCACCGGAAAAACTGCTCATGTCCACGGATGTGGATATGGTGGTGGTGCCGGGCGTTGACGGGGATTTCGGGGTGCTGATCAATCACGCCCCGGTTGTCTCTACCCTGCGCACCGGCATATTGGAAGTTCACAACGGTGAGACACCGGAAAAGATACTGGTGGTCAGCGGCTTTGCCGAAGTTAACCCGGACGGCCTGACCGTTCTGGCCGAGGAAGCCATACATCTGGCCGATGTGGACCGCGCGGTTCTAGAAGCTGATCTGAAAAATGCCGAAGAAGATGTGGCCGACGCCAAAGACGAGGCCCATCTGGCCAAAGCCAACAAAGCCCGCGACCGTCTGATTGATATATTAGGCGTCCTTGATCTGGCGGCGTA
>DRKK01000280.1 GCA_011051815.1 Sphingomonadales bacterium
CGCCCCACAGATAGGGAGCATAGAGGAATTTCAGAGCCTCCGAAGCCGGGTCAGTACCATGAATATTGCTGATATGAGGGGCGAAGATCCAGTTGCCATCGGCCAGTTGAACAAAGCCCTTGACCGGAACCTCATTCACCACCGATACATGGGACATCATGAAAATCTGACCTACGGGCGGCGCCTTGGCGTCGGGCTCCGGATAGATATGACTGCTCAGATTGGTCACATGATGGGTAGAGGGGATCAGATCGGTGCTGAGGGCATCAAGGCGGCAATAGCCCACATAGCCGTCGCGGACGGCCTGCCCCCAGGCCCAGCCATCCTTGATGTCATAAACCGTGAAATGCTCACCGTAGAGAAGCTGGTTGACGGTCATGGCCTTGTCATTGGGGGCCTTGTGAAGATTGGTCAGGCCGTGGATCAATTGATGCTCGGTCCCGTCCAGTGACGTGGCGTCCAGATCTTCCCGACGGGCTGTTATCCTTGGGTCTGAGTCTTGGTCAGACATTTTCGCTCCCTCATATCATTCCGCCGGTGATGTCGTATCATCACCCCTGTTGATTTTTTTGTTGGCCTTTTCCATTGTCTCGGCAAAATCCGCCAGAAAGACGGCACCTTTGACGGTGCGCTGAATCAGGACATTTCTTTTGTCTGTTTCGTCTCTTGTACGTTTGGCATAACCCAAACTACTCAAGCGATCAACCGCTCTGGTAATCACGGGTTTTGACACCTTCAGTGCCGCGGCCAGCCCCCTGACCGTATGGGGCGGCGTTTTAATATAAATCCGAAGCAGCAAGGCCCATTGCCGGGAGGTCAGGTCAGGCCCCTCGGACCTGACAGTCTCACTTAGTGTCTGCAGCCATAATTTTAAGCCATTATGTTCGGTTAAATTTATATTCATCGCCAAACCAGTGCTGTGTTATCTATTTGATATTGCCTTTAAATTGGCCTTTCTGCAACTTTTTTCATGAGGATGTGCCAAAGCGATTCTTCAGATAGGCATAGACGGTGCGAAAGGCCATGGCCTCGCCGCCCTTGGGCCGTCCGGGCTGGTCGGTTAAATTCCAGGCAAAAACATCGAAATGAACCCATTTTTCAGGCTCTTTGACAAAATGCTTCAGGAACAGCGCCGCCATGATCGCCCCGCCATAAGGTCCGGACCCCATGTTATTGAGGTCGGCGCAGTCCGATTTCAATCCGGGGGCATAGGGGGCATAGAGCGGCATGCGCCAGACCGGATCACGCTCCGTCGCACCACAGTCTGAAAGACCCTGAGCCAGATCATCCCCATCGGTGAAGAAAGGAACAATGGACGGCCCCATGGCCACCCGCGCCGCGCCGGTGAGGGTCGCAAAATCAAGGATCAGCGCCGGATCATCCTCTGCCGCCAAGGCCAGCGCGTCACAGAGCACCAGCCGCCCTTCCGCGTCCGTATTATCCACCTCGACCGTGGTGCCTTTATAGGTTTTGATGATGTCGCCGGGGCGGAAGGCATCGGCGGAAATATTATTCTCCACCGCCGGAATCAGCAGACGTAGCCTTATGTCCAGTTCGCTGGCCATAATCGCCTGTGCCAAGGCCAGCGTATGGGCCGCCCCGCCCATATCCTTTTTCATGATGCGCATCCCGGCAGAGGGTTTTAAATCCAGCCCGCCCGTATCAAAGCAAACGCCTTTACCTACGAGGGTTACTTTGGGGGCATCGGCGCGCCCCCAGTCAAGTTCCAGCAGGCGCGGCTGGTTGGCGGCGGCGCGCCCGACCGTATGGATACTGTTATAGCCCTTGGCCAGCAAGTCATCGCCCAGAGTTTCTGAAAAATCGGCTTCAAAACGATCCGCAATCTCTTTCATCGTCGCGGACAGATGGCTCGGACCCATATGACAAGTGGGTGTATTGACCAGATCACGGACCAGCTTTATGCCGTTTATGAGGATAGTAGCCTCGGCCAGATCAGCCTCGTCTTTCAAGACCAGAACCGCTTTTTCCGTTTTCTTGTTTTCAAGATAGCGGTCGAATTTATATTGGGCCAATGCCCAGACTATGGCCGTATGTTTCGGGTTTGTATCCTCAAGGAGGTGATAATTTCCGGCGGGCAGATTGCGGGCCAATGCCGCCATATGCCATGGGTCATTTTCTTCCGCGCCAAGGCCGATGGCCGCCGCCGCCATGCCGCCCTGTGCGTCGGGCAGGCGGAGTATTTCATTCTGTTTTGCGGTGAAGTTGTTGTCTTTGGCCCAGCGGGCTTGTGACGGGGGTAAAGTCTCCAGCCATTCTTTCAATCCATCACGGGATACCTTGTGGAGGGGGATTGCATTGTCATAGCCTTCTGTGGTCAGGGTATCAGGCATGGAAATTCCTATAGGTTACAGCTTTGCACGGTAATATCGGCAAAGGCCCGCCGGCCTGAGATGATGGTGAAGCGATATTCCTTATCCTTGATAATCACGCTGTGATACAGGGGCAAGGTGCCGCTGGCGGTCTGGCTCTCGCCGCCGGGCAGGGTAAAATTGGCGGTGACCGGCTTTGTGGGGTCATACCATGCTTCCGGGTTGCCCTGTTCATTCAGGGTCGGACTGCCCTTGCCGGTGATGGTGATCAGGCCCCGGTAAAAGCTGACGGAGCCGTCCTGTTGCTGGGAGACGGGTGTGTGGATGACGATGCGTTTGGACTGGGACGGTTCGGTGCAGGTCTCATCCTTTGACAGGCCCGCGATCAGGCGTGCCATTCTCGGCGGTTTGATACCGTCGGCGGCTTTCTGATTGATGACCGTGAGCAGGTCCTGAATCTCTTTGTTGGGCAACAGCGTCTGCATCTTGTTTAACTCGGCTTCGGTATTGCCCAGTTCAAGGCGCATGGCCTCCAGCTCGCTTTCCTGCTGGGCGAATTTTTCGGTGCTGTAATCCATATTGCGCAGGGCGATTTTCTGTCCGGTATCAAAGGCGAAATAACTGCTGCCGATGAGAATAGCCAGAAAGAAGAGGCTTTTTATCAGGGTCCAGAGTTTCTGGGAACGGCGTTTTTGTAGTTCTTTTCTGCGGGCAAGGCCGAGTGACATGATGGATGATGTCCTGTGTGGTTGTTTGATGGCGGAAGTCTAAACCAGAAGCCCGCATAGCTCAACAGAATATCTATTGCTTCCCCGAAAAGAACCCCAACCCGAACGAAGTGAGGCAAGCGCAAGGCGCGCCCGAGCTAATGCGAGGAGGGGGAGCGCTTCCCATAAATTTAATGGGGCGCGGGGGAATATCCCCCCTAAATAAAAGAATCTTTACCTTTCATCAAAATCAACCACGATCCGCTCGGTCAGGGGGTGGGCCTGACAGGTGAGGATGAAACCGGCTTCGACTTCGTCTTCTTCCAGTGAATAGTTGATTTCCATATTGACCTTGCCCTCGATCAGCTTTGCGCGGCAAGTGCAACAGACACCGCCTTTACATGCAAAGGGCAGGTCTGCTCCCTGTTCCAGGGCCGCATCAAGGACATTCTCGCCGCCCATATCCAGATCAAAATTAAACTCGTCTCCGTCAACAATGACGGTAACGTTACTCATTTTTCCGGAAAGGTCGGTTTTTTCTTCGGCACTCTCCTGTGCCGCGCCCTGGGTTGCTGTGGGCGAGGTGAAAAGCTCATAATGGATATTTTCAGCCTTTTGACCGCGCTGCTTCAGGGTATCCGACACATCATTGATCATGTCTTCGGGGCCGCAGAGATAAACCTCGTCAGCGCCGCTTGCCGGGATCAGGCGGTCCATGACCTGGGTGGCTTTTTCGCCGGTGATCCGGCCGGCAAAAAGCTCTATTTCCTGATCTTCGCGGGACAGGACATTGATCATGTTAAAACGGCTGATATAGCTGTTTTTCAGGTCGATCAGTCCTTCACGAAAGATAATGGATTTGCGGTTGCGGTTGCCGTAAACCAGCGTGAATGTGCTGTGTGGTTCGTAGGCCAGAATGGTACGGATGATGGCGATCAGCGGCGTGATGCCGGAACCGGCGGCAAAGCCCACGTAATGTTTCTTGTGTGACTTGTCCAGTGGGGTAAAAAAATTGCCCATGGGCGTCATGACGTCAAGGCTGTCACCTTCTTTCAGGCTTTCATTGGCAAAGCTGGAAAATAGCCCGCCTTTGATTTTCTTGACCGCCACCCGCAGTTCATTGTCAAATAGCCCGCTGCATATGGAATAGGACCGCCGGGTGTCTTCGCCATTGATGACGGTCTTCAGGGTCAAATATTGCCCGGCGTTAAATTTATATTCCTCCCACAGGTGAGAAGGCACCTCAAAAGCGATGGAAACCGTGTCATCGGTTTCCTGCCGGATGTTGGAAATTTTCAGATTATGAAAGACGGGCATGATGTATATCCTAAATACATTTGAAATAGTCGAAAGGCTCCCGACAGTCAAGACATCGGTATAGGGCCTTGCAGGCGGTGGAGCCAAATTCGCTGATTTGTTCGCTGTTGGTTGAGGCACATTTGGGGCAGGCAATTTTCTTTTGCCCCCCAAACAGGACGCTCTTGTTGCTGGTGGTTTTTTCCGGCGGTGCGATGCCGTAAGCCGTGAGCTTCTCCCGGCCCGCCTCTGTCATCCAGTCCGTTGTCCATGCTGGGGACAGCTGGGTCGTGATAACCGGGTCGGGATAGCCGTGATTGATCAGGGTTTCCCGGATCTGTTCCTCCAGCATATACATGGCGGGACAGCCGGAATAGGTGGGGGAAATGACCACCTCCAGTTGCCCGTCCACCGTATCCTGAACGGCGCGCGCGATGCCCAGATCAACGATGGACAGCACCGGAATCTCCGGGTCTTTCACTTCTTCCAGCAAGGACCAGATTACATCAGGGTCAAAATTCGCGGCGGCGCTTGACATGGCTTACCACGAACAGCCGGGATAACGCCGCTGCATGAATTGCATATCGGCGATGATATAGCCAAAGCTCTCCGTATGGATGCCTTCGGCCTTGCCGCCCTTATGGGCCCAATTATTTTCCGGCCGACTGAGTGTGGCTTGAGTCAGGACATCTGTTACAATCTGGTCCCATTCGGGTTTCAGGGCCGCCGTGTCCACAGCAATGCCCTCTTCCAGAAGCATCTTTTCCCCATCGGTCATGGTGAACAGCTCGCCAGTATAGGCCCAGAGGTCATTGACGGATTTCTGCGCCCGTTCGTGACTTTCCTCGGTCCCGTCGCCAAGGCGGATCAGCCATTCACTGCTGAACCGCAGGTGATAGGTCACTTCCTTCAGGGATTTCGCCCCGATGGCCGCCAGCTCCGCGTCGGTGGATTTTGTCAGTGCGGTAAAGAACAGCTTGTTATAGGCGCTCATGAAAAACAGCCGGACGATGGTATCGCCCCAGTCACCGTTGGGGACCTCGGCCAGTAAGAGGTTACGGAAATCCTTTTCATCGCGCAGATAGGCGAAATCATCTTCGGTCTTGCCTGTGCCGTCCAGCTTGGCGGCATAGGTATATAGCTCGCGGGCCTGCCCGATCAGGTCGAGGGCACAGTTCATCAGGGCCATTTCCATCTCGATAGACGGGGCGCGAAAACACCATTCGGACATGCGGTGACCAATGATCAGGCCGTTATCGCCGATTTGGGCCGCATATTGGACGAGGGCGTCTTGTTTGGATAGGTTGGTCATAATTCTTGCTCCAGTATATGCACAGGATTACATTTTTCCGGCACCCTTGGGGATGTCATAGAAGGTGGGGTGACGATAGATTTTATCGTCAGCGGGCTCAAACAGGCTTTCCTTGTCCTCGGGTTTGGAGGCGGTGATAGCGTTTGAGGGTACGACCCAGATGCTCACGCCCTCACTGCGGCGGGTATAGACATCGCGGGCGGCTTCCAGCGCCATTTCGGAATCGCTGGCATGAACGCTGCCGCAATGTTTGTGGTCAAGACCCGCTTTGCTGCGGATGAATACTTCCCAGAGGGGCCATTCTTTAGTGTCAGTCATGATAAAAATCCTTCTGTTTTGGGCGCTCAGGCCACATCTTTATTCTGTTGCTTTTCCGCGTAGGCGGCGGCGGCTTCGCGAACCCATGCCCCGTCTTCATGGGCTTTAATATGGGCGGCGATGCGCTGTTTGTTGCAGGGGCCGTTGCCCTTGATCACATTGCCGAATTCTTCCCAGTCAATCTCGCCGTAATCATAATGGCCCCGTTCCTCGTTCCATTTCAGGTCCGGGTCGGGCAGGGTGATGCCCAGGAATTCCGCTTGGGGGACGGTGGCATCAATGAATTCCTGACGCAGCTGGTCATTGGATTTCTTCTTGATTTTCCATTTCAGGGATTGGGCGGAATGAGGAGAATCGGCATCATTGGGGCCAAACATCATCAGGGACGGCC